>CAMWXH010000057.1 GCA_947178165.1 uncultured Porphyromonadaceae bacterium
TATTTTCTGCATCTTATTATAATTTGAATAGCAAATAACTTCCAATGGTCGTTTTTAATAGCTGGGAAGATACGAATCTCATAATTTTTAATTATCTTTGCAATGATTATAATATAAAATAGAATTTATTAATCTTAAGTAAGCATAGATTTATTTTTTAATATTCAATGCCTACTTATATTATTAAGAAGCTCTTAAAAAGAGAATATCAGGATCCTGTTAAAAAATAATTTATGAAATCTTTTAATCTCAGAGGTCTTGGAGTAGCACTCATTACTCCTTTTAAAAGTGATAAGAGCATTGACTTTGAAGCGTTAGATAAACTGATCGAACGCCTTATAGAAGCAGAAACCGATTACATTGTTGTTTTAGGGACAACCGGGGAGACTCCCTCTCTCTTCCCGGATGAAAAAAAGGAAATCAGGGAGTTTGTAAAAAGAAAGACAGCCGGCAGGATACCTCTGGTGATTGGAGTCGGAGGTAACAACACAATGGGTGTGGTGAAGGAATTGAATGAAATTGATCTTTCCGGCTTTTCAGCTGTCCTTTCTGTCGTGCCTTTCTATAATAAACCATCTCAGGAGGGTATATTCCAACATTATAAGACCATAGCGGATGCCTCTCCCCTTCCGGTGATTTTATATAATGTTCCGGGGAGAACCGGAGTCAATATGACAGCTTCCACTACATTGAGGATTGCAGAGGAGTGTCCGAATGTGATTGGAATCAAGGAGGCTTCCGGAAACTTTTCTCAGATTCAGGAAATAATAAAGAATAAGAAGGATGATTTTATTGTGATTTCCGGTGACGATTCAATCACATACCCACTGATCACTTTAGGAGCGGAAGGTGTGATTTCAGTGATTGGAAATGCATATCCAAGAGAATTCGGAAGAATGGTACGCCTATGCCTTGATGGCAAATATTCGAAGGCGCTTCCTATACATTTACAGTTCACGGAGTTGTTTAACCTTCTTTTTGTAGATGGGAATCCGGCAGGAGTGAAATGCACGCTTAACGCGATGGGACTTATAGAGAATGAACTTAGATTGCCTTTGGTTCCAACGCGTGTTTCAACAAACGAAGAGATTCATAAGATCACTGCAAAAATTACTGAATAAACTTCATTTCATTCATAGATTTAAGCCTTTAATCATTTTTAGAATTCATAAATATGCCTCTTATTGATAGAGAGACAGTACAGCGAATCACGGATGCCGCCGACATTGTGGAGGTGGTAGGAGATTATGTGCATCTTGTCAGACGCGGTGCAAATTATATGGGGCTTTGTCCGTTTCATAACGAACGCACCCCCTCTTTTTCCGTGAATAAAAGAAAAAATTTCTGTTATTGCTTCTCTTGCAAACAAGGTGGTTCACCGGTCAACTTTATAATGAAGAAGGAGGGCTTATCCTATCATGAAGCTCTACTTCATCTTGCCCGTAAATATGGCATTGAAGTTAAGGAGAAGGAGCTGACCGATGAAGAGCGCAGGCAACAATCAGAACGTGAGGCAATGTTTGTTGCAAATGAATGGGCTATGTTGAAAATGAAGGAGAATCTCTTCGAGACGGAAGAGGGAAGAAATATAGGACTCTCCTATTTCTTCGGTCAACGAGGGATCACTCAGGAGGCCTGCGAAGCATTTCGGCTGGGCTATGCCATAGATAATGGGAGCGCATTGACAACGGAAGCAAAGAAAGCTGGTCTGGATATAGGTGTGCTCAAAAAGGTCGGACTTGTTGGAGAATCACAGGAAGGCAGGATATATGATAAGTACAGAGGCCGTGTCATCTTCCCAATCTTAAACACAGCGGGAAAGGTGATAGGCTTTGGAGGCCGAACCCTTAAAAATGATAAGGCCAAGTATATCAATTCGCCCGAGTCGGAAATATATAAGAAAAGTAATGAACTTTATGGTCTCTATCAAGCTCGCACATCTATTGGCCGTGACGACAAGTGCTATCTGGTAGAGGGTTATTTTGATGTGATTGGTATGTGGCAATCGGGAATGAAGAATGTAGTGGCTTCTTCCGGAACCGCCCTTACTGATGGACAGATCGCTTTGATTCATCGTTTCACGGAAAATATAACCTTGATTTATGACGGTGACAGAGCCGGAATCAAGGCTGCGTTGCGAGGTGTGGATATGTTGCTTCATCATAAGATGAAAGTCAAGGTTCTTCTCCTTCCTGATGGAGATGATCCCGATTCTTTTGCAAGGAAGCATACTCCGGAAGAATTTAGGGAGTATGTTGCGCAGAATGAAACTGATGTGATAACCTTTAAAGCGAAAGTACTTGTAAACGATATAAAAGGTGATCCTCAGGGAAGGATTAATGCTGTGCAAGATATGGTTACTACCCTTGCACACATCTCTGATCCAATTTCGCGTGATGTGTATATACAGGAGTGCAGCCGGCTTATGCAAGTTCCGGAAGAGACGGTATTAAAATCCGTGATGAATAAGCGCGCGGAATTAATCGAGCAGTGGAAACGGGAGCGCACAAGAAAAGAATTTTCAACCTTTTCTCCCGAAAACACAAATAAGGGTAATCATGACAATGTAATTTCAGATGATGCCTTTTTTGCAGGGATTGCTCCTAAGGCATCCTCTGCCCCATTGCGTCAACAAAATGAAACGAGAAATGAGAATGGTGATGCAGCATATCTTTCCACTCGCTCTCCCCTTTTCCCATTGGAGAAAAGGATAATGGAATTTGTGGTCAAATACGGTTTCCTTCCTTTCTGTTGCATGGAGGAAGAGGGAGAAAAAATATGGTGGAATATTGCGGAGTTTATAACGCTGGAGCTTCAGGAAGATAATATCTCATTTACCGACCCGAGGTTTACCAAGATTATCACGACTCTCACAGAATCAAAGGAATTATTTCTTCGTGCGAGAGAGAAAAAGCAGATGGAGATTCTTTCCAAAAGCTCGGAGATAAGAAAAAATGGATATGACAAGATAGCTTCCATGAATCTTTCGATAAGCGAGATTCAGCGTGAAGAAAAAAAACTTGAAGAGGAGATTGCGGAATTTGAACGAGGAGAGATGTTTGATTTTGAAAAACATTATCCTGCCCATATCTTATCCAATCATGAAGATGATGAGATAAGGGAAATCGCAACGGAATTAGCTATTGAGCGTCATCAGTTGAGCAATATCTATTACCGTGATAATAATGTTGTGGAAACGGAGGAGGATAAACTTAACATGCTTGTACCCCGTGCTGTTGATGAACTTAAGAGTGAGATTCTTCGTTTGCAAGTCCAAGATCTTTTCAAGAAAATGTCAGAAGCCAATGATCCGGACCTTGAAATATCAATTCAAAAGCAGATTAATGATAAGATTCATCTCAGGGCGCGCCTTGCTAAAAATCTCGGGGAGCGAATCATTTCGCCTCTTGACTGTCAAAGAAAATAGATTAAAGTTTTCAGCTGATCTTAATCAGTAAAAAGAATACATTTATGAAGGTTTTAACAATAGAAAATCTTAATAAGAGATATGACAAGGTGGAAGCTCTATCCGATTTCAATCTTGATGTCGAGGCGGGATCCATCTTAGGTCTTCTTGGCCCTAACGGAGCTGGAAAAACCACATTGTTGCGTATCATCAACGGCATCCTGTCAAAGGATTCAGGTGAAGTAAAGATCCTTGGCAAGGATATAAATCTAAAGACAGCGCAAAAGATCGGTTATATGCCTGAAGAACGGGGTCTATATGATAATATGACCGTTGCTAACCAGATATTGTTTTTCGGGCAGCTTAAGGGAGGTGAACCGGCACGACTCAGGGAGGTGATGCGTGAATATTTGGAGCTGTTTAATATAGGAAGCTTTGAAAATCGTAAGGTAAAAGAGCTTTCAAAAGGAAATCAGCAGAAAGTACAGATAATCGCCACCCTTGTTCACGAGCCGGATTTGGTTATTCTTGACGAACCCTTCAGTGGATTCGACCCGATAAACGGAGCATTGCTGCAACAGCTGATCGACCGGCTGCATAAGAAAGGGACTACAGTGATCCTTTCATCGCATAATATGCATGCAGTTGAAGAGATGTGTGATTCCATTGCTTTGATCAACAAGGGGAGGCTGTTGCTCGCCGGTCCAATTGAAGATATCAAAGAGGATAACAAGACCGACGAAATTATTGTGACTACAGCGTCCCCGATTGATCAGGAGGCCTTAATAGAATCCGGATTGCTCACTTCCATTAAAAAAGATGTATGTAAGAATGCCAGAAAAGGTTATGCATACAGGTTACGTAAGACACCGAGAACAGCCAATGCCAATCTTATTGCGGGGATTGCTGAGCAGACAGATGTGCTTCATTTTGAAGAGGCTCTCCCCTCCCTTAATGATATATTCATCAAATATACTGTGTAAGAGTAATAAGATTTGTATTGAAAATATAGAATGTTAAAATAATTCAGACTAAACGATAATGAGCCAGCTCGGATTAATAATAAAAAACGAATATCTTACCGATATAAAGGCAAAATCCTTTTGGATCGGAACCATCCTTGTTCCTATACTTTTCGGTGCTTTCTCCATCTTTATAGGATATCTTGTACAGGATTCAGAAACCACCAAGAAATTAGCTAATCCCGGTGCGCCGGATCCTTCTGAAATGACAGGAATCCAGTCGATGGGTATGTTATGCGGAATATTTCTCGCATTATTCCTTATGATTTATGGCGCGCAGATTTTTAACAAAGTAAAGAAGGAGAAATCTAATAGGGTTATGGAAGTCCTTGCCACCTGTGTGACAGGACGCACCATGATGTTGGGCAAGATTATATCCGTAGGGTTAATCGGACTCACGCAAATGCTGATATGGTGCGCCTTGATTTTCTTTGTTGTTGCAGGATTAATGTTCATACTTAACTTCTCTATTCCGATGGAATATCTCACCGACTCAAGAATCTATTTAGGTCTGATGTGGTCATTCCTGTTTTTCTTGGGAGGTTACGTGTTCTATGGTTCAATATATGCAGCATGTGGAGCAATGACCGATAAGGATAATGAAAACCAAGCTTATATGACTGTCATCACTTTCCTTTTGCTTGGCTCTTTTTACATCGGTGAATATGCTGTGACCAATTCAGCGAATCCATTTGTTATTTTCTGTGCCTTCTTCCCCTTCACAAGTCCAACCATAGCGGCTGTTAATGCAGTTGCGGGGTCTGTTCCAATCTGGCAGTCAATTCTTGCATTGGCTGTATTATATCTTTTCTCTGCAATATCAGTCTCTCTTTCGGGAAAAATATACACATCATCCCTGCTATTGAAAGGGAAGCGATTCACTCCAAAGGATATCCTCCTTTTCCTGAAATCCAAATAAGTGATTTGCTTGGTTAAATAGGTTATTCGCTTAAATTAGAAAGCGAGTAAACGCATTTGAGGAACTCTTCATCAGACAGGTTGTATGGCAGCCAATTGATGTGGGTTCCTCTTTTTTCCATTCCTCGGAACCATGTCATCTGACGTTTGGCAAACTGATGGATTGCTATTTCAAGAGAATGAAACATCTCCTCATACGACAGCTGGCCGATAAGATAAAGAGTAAGAAACTTATACTCCAGCCCGTAATATATCAGGTCTTCCGGCTTAACGCCCCTTTCAAGAAGTTGCTTCACTTCCTCAATCATTCCGCTATCTATACGACTCTGGAGGCGCAAGGAAATATGTTTTCGCCGATTCTCTCTTGGTATTGAAATGCCGATCACAAGAGCATTAAGTTTTCTTGCACCGGCTTTCCTGGTCATTTCAGCCTCTTCAGGATGATTATTGTAATATTCAGAAATTTCTATGGCTCGGATAGCCCGTTTTGCTGTATCGACATCTGTAGTGTTATGGAGTGTCTTGTATTTTTTAAGTATATCTGTAAGTTCATCCAGGCTCTTCCCTTCCAATGATTTTCTTAAGGAATTGTTGCAAGGCACTTCCGGCATCCGGATGCCGTTCAATGCATTTTCAACATACATCCCCGAGCCGCCACATATAACAGGCAGTTTTCCTCTTTTTATAATGTCATTATAAGAAGTTGTGAAATCTGTCAGATAACGGTGAAGATTATATTTTTCGCCTGCATCGCAGATGTCAATTAAATGATACGGAATGCCATTATATTCCTCGAGATCTTTCCCCGTTCCGAGAGTCATGTCACGATACACCTGCCTTGAATCGGCAGAGATGATCTCTCCATCCATTGCGGATGCAAGAGTCACGGCCCTGCGTGTTTTTCCGCTGGCTGTTGGTCCAACAACTGCAATTGTCTCTATCGCCATTCCTGTGTTGATTTTTCTCTGCTATTGTTTTTCCGACCCCTCCACCAGCGTTTAAAACGATACAGCTTCGTATCGGAGTTGAACATAGAGATTCGTATCCATTTGTCCTCCTGGAAATCGTAATTGTTTTTTCTTACCTCTTTTAAGTTGAAAGAAGGTTGATATGATTTCAGCTTCATCTTTCTGAAACCTTCCTCATTGAATATCTTTTGTGTAAGGATTATAGTTGCCATCCTGGTAATGTCAGACACCATCATCGACGACATTTCCTCAGGATGGAAAGAATAGATTCGCTTCACAAGTTCAAAATCCATCCATTCTCCATCAACATTCATTTCCGGATAATCCTCAAAATTCCCATCTAAGAAATAGAAATAGCGGAGTGTGCTGTGACGATCCATTCCGGGATTCTTTCTTCCGAAGAAGAAGCGAAGTTCTCCGTCATTCACTCCTGTCATCCGTTTTATGAGTGTTGAGACTTCAGGAAGCGTGATACCGTTCACACTTCGTTTGGTAAAGAATGGAGTGTCAAGCACACGGCTTGAACTTCTATTTGTATCAACGACCTGAGTGTTGACGAAAATATGGTTATTGCATATCACATAGAACCTCAAGTATGTCTTGGATGTCATATCCTGAAGTTCCTCTTGAGTGATAATCTCATTGTTATCCTTAAGGTCAAGATAAAGATTATAGTATCTGAAGGCGAAATACAATTCATCAAAAACGAATCCTATAATATTCAGCCACACCAGCACATAATAATCCCGGCCGTTGAGTTCCGCATCAACGAAATAGAAAAGATAGTAGCTCCAGACTACAACAGTCAGGATTCCGAAAAGAGCTATCATGTTCCTCAGCTGGAGATAGGATTCAGCTGAAAGGATGCTTCCTAACTTGCTCCGTCCGCTATAATCCCCGGAGCTTAGTTTACAATTCACACATATAGTCATCTTCTTTCTGCGCAGATAAACGATAGTGAATGTGACAAAACAGATAGGGTCAAGAAGAAGCGTTGGCAAGAAAGGTTTTGAGAAGAATGAGAATTCCTTTGGCAGTTTGAATGGAAGCACCTGCCAAATATCAAGTATGTTTACAATAATGACAATGAAAGAATAAGCCACTGCACAAAAGAATATTGCAAATATCACCAGCATGCAGTTAGACTTCTGCGTGAGCTTATTATTATAGACAATAGTATAAAGCACCGCGGCGGCAATCAAGGCCACGATAGGAGAAAAGTAATATGGAAGAAGAACCGACAGGCCGATCATAACCATAATGACCAGCAGTCCTATGGAAAAATTTTTCCAGAAGACATACAGCTGTTCACTACTGACTTTTTTAAGATCTTCCATTATATAAACAATATATCTTAAATTTATCTAAGATTTATTTCAAGGAAATCAGCAACCTTCTTGAAAAGTTGCACTCTTGCATTACACATTGGCAAACTATGTTCGAAGCCGGTGAACGACATCATATCAAACACCTTGCCTTCAAAGTTCAGTTTGGAAGTATATTTAAGAGTATTATAATAATGCACATTGTCATCGCTTGTTCCCGACATTATCAGGAGCCTTGAATTCATATTTTTGGTGCGAAGCAAAGCAGATGCGGCATCATATCCCGACTGATTCTGCTGTGGAGTGGTCATATATCGCTCCGTATATATTGAATCATAGAATCTCCAGTCGGTCACGGGAGCCATAGACACTCCTGCTTTAAATGGATTTGATGAGTCTGATAGCTCCATCAGTGTCATATATCCACCGTAGCTCCATCCGAAGCAGGCCATGTTTGATTTATCGATATATGGCAGCGTCCCGAAATAATTTGCACCGGAAATCTGGTCTTCGGTCTCATATTGGCCCAGCTTACGATACACGCAGTTAGCCCATTCCCTGCTTCGGTTGCCGGTTCCTCTTCCATCGACACATGCCACGATAAAACCTCTTGATGCAAGATAATATACACCCTCCATTCTCCATCGATTTAAGACCTCTTGAGAATCCGGGCCATTATATTGATACATCAACAGAGGGTATCTCCTTGTAGAGTCAAAATTAGCAGGCTTGATGATATAGGCATTCATCTCTTCTCCCATACTGTTTTTAACTTTCACAAACTCCTTTTTGGGGGCCGAAGCATATTTTGAAGCATAGGAGGCATTATTCTCCAAATCATAAAGCTTTTTACCGGAGTTATCACAGATTGAATAGGCATTCGGTGTCAAGGCATTGCTGTAATTACTTACATAATACGCCATATTGTTACTGAAAGTGGCAATATCTGTTCCTTCAGTTGCTGTAAGGCGATTAAGCGACCCTTTTGAATCAATTGCCATTACAGATCGGTTGGATGCGCCTAAGATAGTTGACTGAAAGAAATATTTTCCGGATTTCACATCTTTGCCATAATAGGCCGTGACATTCCAGTCTCCCTTGGTTATCTGGCGAAGTTGATTGCCGTTATAATCATATTCGTAGAGATGGCGATATCCACTCCTTTCACTTCCTATGATAAAAGATTTTTCTCCATAATTGACCATCTGATAAGCTTCCGGGCTTAGCCAAGCGTGGCTCTTTTCACTCAAGATAAGATGAGAGACTGTTGAGGCCGGATTGACGCGATATAGACGCAGGTCATTCTGATCACGATTTAAAAGCATGACCATAAGGTTGACACCTTCACCATCAAATTCTATAGAGGGTATATAGTCAGTTCCCACGGGAAGATCCATTGTCTTTGTGATCCTTGTATCAAGATTATAGGAATGGACTGAGACTTTGGAATTGGGATAGCCTGCAAGTGGATATTTATAAGAATAGCTGGAGGGATACACATCTGAAAGGGGATCTGCATCGCAATAGCTTTTATAGTTGTCAAAGCTATATACAGGCACTTCGCTCTCATCAAATCTCACGAAAGCCAGCGTATTGTCATCTCCGCTCCATCTTATCGTATTCACGAGTGTGAATTCTTCTTCATAGCTCCAGTCGGCCGAACCATTGATAATGCGGTTCTGTTCGCCATCGGTTGTGACGGCATAATCGGTGCCATAATCAAGATTGGATATGTATATGTTATTGTCACGTGTATAAGCCACAAGCCGGCCATCGTGAGATATGACAGCATCTCTCATAGCGCCTCCTTCAGAAACCCTCTTAAGCGTGCCACGTAAAATGTCATATACAAAATATTGTGCAGTAAAGGAACGGCGATAGATTTTATTCACATCATTCCAGAGCAGGATTTTCTTTTCATTAGCGCTAATCCGGTATCCATCGAATGAATCAATCTTAAGTTCCCCTTTGATATTATCAATATCAAACAGTGTTGACACTGCTTTACCCGTCTTGAAGCTATAAACCTCGATTCGCTTCCCATCGTCGCTAACAGCGGAATATGTAATCCCGTCAGCTAAGGGTGTGATAGCCTTGATACCGGCCGGTGCCGATATCTTAGGATCACAGAAGTCTTCCACAGTCAGAGCCCTGGCTGGTAATGCAAATGTCAACCCGGTAAAAATTAAGGTTGTAAGGATAGGATATTTGCTAATAATCATAGTGTTTATATGAGACAGCAAGGTCAGAACAAGTGAAGTTGTCCTGACTTTGCCATAATCTTAATATGCTCGTGCAAAAATTACTCTCTGAGCCGAAGGTTTTCCTGTCACCATACATACTCCCGGAGTCTTATCTCCTTCAAGCGGGATACATCGGATGGTTGCCTTGGTTTCCTCCTTGATTTTCTCTTCAGTCTCCGGAGTTCCGTCCCAGTGAGCCATAATGAATACGCCCTCTTCAATCTTCTTTTTGAATTCGTCGTATGTATCGACTTCAATGGTCCTTGCTTCTCTCCTTTCCAAAGCCTTCTTGAAGAGGTTATCTTGAATGTCTTCAAGAATTTCTTCAATCTTATCAGATATTCCTTCAATAGGAAGAGTCTCTTTTTCAAGTGTATCCCGGCGCATCAGTTCCACCGTTCCGTTTTCCAGATCCCTTTGTCCCAAAGCAAGACGCACAGGCACACCTTTCAACTCATAGTCAGCAAACTTAAATCCGGGACGACGGTTATCAGCGTCATCATATTTTACGCTGATGCCCTTCTTTTTAAGCTCGTCAACAAGCGGAAGCACCTTTTCTGAAATTTCCTTCAAGCCCTCTTCATTCTTATATATCGGAATGATAACCACTTGAATCGGCGCAAGCTTTGGAGGCAACACGAGGCCGTTGTCATCGCTGTGTGTCATTATCAACGCACCCATAAGCCTGGTTGAAACGCCCCATGAGTTTGCCCATACATATTCCGGTTTGTTCTCCTTGTTCATAAAGGTCACGTCAAAAGCCTTGGCGAAGTTTTGACCGAGGTTATGGCTGGTTCCTGCCTGAAGTGCCTTTCCATCCTGCATCATAGCCTCGATGGAATAAGTGTTCAAAGCTCCGGCAAATCTCTCGTTTGGACTTTTAACGCCGATGGTTACCGGCATTGCCATATATTTCTGAGCAAAATCAGCGTAAACGTTTATCATCTCAACGGTGCGTGCTTCTGATTCTTCAGCTGTGGCGTGAGCGCAATGCCCCTCCTGCCAAAGAAACTCAGAAGTGCGCAGGAACATTCTGGTCCGCATCTCCCAACGCATAACGTTTGCCCATTGATTAATGAGGAGCGGAAGGTCACGATAGCTGTGAATCCAGTTTTTATATGTGCCCCATATAATGGTCTCGGATGTGGGACGCACGATAAGCTCCTCTTCCAGACGTGCCTCCGGGTCAACGATCACGCCCGTGCCTTCAGGATCATTCTTTAATCTGTAATGGGTCACAACGGCACATTCCTTTGCAAACCCTTCAACGTGCTCCGCCTCGCGACATAGGAATGACTTGGGAATCAAAAGGGGGAAATAAGCATTCTGCACCCCTGTGGCTTTAAACATTTCATCAAGCTGATGTTGCATCTTTTCCCAGATGGCATAGCCGTAAGGCTTGATAACCATGCATCCGCGCACTGCCGATTGTTCGGCAAGGTCGGCCTTGACTACCAATTCATTATACCATTGGGAATAATTGTCTGATCTTTTTGTGAGATTCTTTAATTCTTTTGCCATAATTTGGAACAGATTTTCACGCAAAGTTACGAATTTATTGTCATCTAAGCAACACAATTATTAAAAAAGATTAAAGAAAACTTAAGGCTCTTGATTCTCCTCCTCAGGTTCGAGGAATGCTTTAAGGCTGATTATTTCAAAAGGATGAATTATTGCCTCTTCTGAGGCTTTCCGGCATATTTCCCCCTCTTCCACGGTCATTCCGGCAGGAAGAAATGTATGCAGGGCCGGAGTGGTTGAAAAAAGGATGCCATACCAGGTGCATGAGGCGATGTACCGGCCTATTGTCATATCGAGATGATGTCCGTCGCGCGTGAGATCCGGTCCCAATGCAGTGCGTGCATCCTGTATGGCTGTGCCGGAGGGGATTATGCCTTTAAGTTCCGGATTGTCGGCAAGGACCTTTTTGGTGCAGTATAGAATCGCGGCATACATCCTCATCTGGTCGCCGGAATATTTCTTGAACCCCTGGTGTGTTGAACCTGGTGCGTAAGCCCAGGTCTGATGCCATAGAAACCTCGGGCGCTGTCCCACTATCTCTCTTACACGCTTGATTAATGATGGCAGAAACCGATATGAGGAATAGACTCCCGACACGGCGCTCCCTTGTTGAAAAGTAATGATATCCCAGGGTTCATCGTGCAATGCTCTTGTCATTGTGCAATTGGGGATGGTATCCACGCGTCCGGTCACATTGATTTTTCGGTAGCTATATTCCCCCACTCCTTTCTTAAGATTATTCCAATGCCTTTCAAGAGTGCATGCCGGATAATACAGGTTGCCGATTATAATCTCGTGTCCTCCCATTGTGGCGAGGATATGAAGATCCTGTTCCACTGCATCCTCGGAGAAACTGTTTCCTATGGCCAGCACTCGGAGGGGCCGGGCGTCGCACAGGGCGACGGCAGAGATAATGACCCATAGGGTGATTATGATGCGTCTGATCGAATGCATATTCATATTTAGCTTGCTTAGTATTGATATAGTGCTTATCATGTTGATTCAGTTTTTAATGAATGGAACGTCTTTCGGTTTCTGCAAGAGCCTCATCCAGCCCTTCAAGCGCAGAAAAAGGGGCGAACTGGGCTGCCCTGCTCTGCATCGACATGCGTGGGTGTCGCCGCGGTTCATAGTGAGGAAGATCAATTATTGAATCGTATTTCTCCATAAGTTGAATTATATTTAACGACAGTTAGGCCTGATGTCCCCCTATCTGCCTGTTCCTTAACTTTTGTGTGGCACCGTCTGCAAAGTTTATTCCCTTAAGAATCACATTTTTGCCAAATTTCTTTTGCAATGAAAGGATTAATTCCTGACGTTGCCTCTCCTTTGCTAAATAGCGTTCTTCCCAGGCCTTGCGTTCGCGCTCTGCTTCATAGTCGGTAAACAGATTGAGCTGCACGGGAGTTTTCTCTTTTTTAACTTGTGCCTCCCTCTGAATATGTGCGGCAACGATATTCAGTCTTCTGACTAATAGCTGAGGATTCACTATTCTTGTGAAAAGTTGGTCGGTTGCTTTTAAAATTATGTTCGAAGAGGATGTGAAGCGCATAAGGTTAATGGAACCGTGGGCCGGAACCGGAACATACCTCCCATAATGGTCTCGTTTAATCCCCCCTTTGTATGAGGAACTGACAGAGGGATCGGAAAGACTTTCAACATCATATCCAATGTGAAGCACCAATTGATCCGTAAGCACCCCCTTATCCACTAAATCGAGAGCAAGAGAATCTGCCATTTCCAGAATCACAACGCGAGCTTTATCGAAAGTATAGGCTTCTTGAAGCACTTGGCCACTGCTCAAAGAATGGGTCTCCGGAGTATATGATTTTATCTCTTTCATTCCTACCGGCTCCCATCCCCAGGCATGGTCGATGAGGAGTTCGGCATTGACTCCAAAGAGCTTATACAATAAATCTTCGTGCTGAATGGAGCATAGGGCTATGTCTCCCATAGTGGCGATGCCATAGGTGGATAGTCTTTTGGCAATTCCCCGGCCCACTCTCCAGAAGTCTGTTAAAGGGCGGTGATTCCAAAGCTCTTTCCGGTAGTCAGATTCGCTGAGTTCGGCAATGCGCACCCCATCCTTATCCGGGGGCATCTTTTTAGCCACGATATCCATTGCCACTTTGCTTAGATAGAGATTGTCTCCAATTCCGGCAGTGGCGGTGACACCGGTTTCTGCCAGCACCGCACGAATCATCGTCATGGCGAGATCATGGGCTGTCATGCCATAAGTCTCAAGATAGTCAGTGGCATCAATGAAAACCTCGTCGATTGAATAGACGTGCATATCTTCGGCTGCCACATACCGAAGATATATATTATAAATCCTTGTGCTGTAGTCGATATATAATGCCATTCTTGGCCGGGCCACGATATAATCCACCCCAAGCTCCTGATTTGCCAGCAGCTGCTTATATGAAGTGGATTTACCCTTTCTTCCTCTATGGCCGTTCACCTCCCTCACACGTTGCACCACTTCAAACAGACGAGGGCGTCCTCCAAGCCCGAAACTTTTCAGGGCCGGAGACACGGCAAGCACGATGGTTTTCTCTGTGCGTGAGGCATCGGCAACAACGAGACACGCGTCAAGAGGGTCGAGTCCCCTTTCGACACATTCCACCGATGCATAAAAGGATTTCAGATCGATAGCTATGTATTTGCGATTTTTAGTAGGCAAGTCTGATAAAATTTATTTATCAAAATTAATCATTTCCGTTATATTTTCCAAATCAAAAAAAGGATTTACGTGATAATTTCAATCAACGATTGATTCTTTCTTGCATCATAAAAACAGGCCCTATGATTTGTAATCACAGAGCCTGCAAAGAGTGTTTGTTGATTTGATTATCTAAGTCTGTCGGCCGACTTAAGGAGCCGTTCATCTGCATTGATTCGGTTGAATGCCAAAACATCGGCCATCAAAGCTATGAAAGGAGCCACAACAAGCGATGACCAGCTTACGGCACCATTATCTACGCCGGTATAAGCATATATTGCTCCGGTGGCTATGACTGCTATGAGGAAAAGGATTTCAATCAAACATAGCCTTTTCTGCAGCTGAAGGTTCTTGAACATAAATATGTTGATAAGCGGAATCAGACAGCTAAGAAGAGAGATGATGAAGAAACCCCAAGTCCGCGTCATAAAACCGGTGGGGGCACCATCTACTGCAGCCCCTTCATAACTGAAACCGAAAGTTGAGAAATTAAGGGTGAAATCGGGGAGCTGCACCTGCCCCAAAGACATAAATGTGAAAAATCCCATACAGAGTGCCGCTATTAAAAGCAACACAGATTGCCATCTTTGAATTACCATTTTTATAAAGTTTTAAGTTTTTATTTTTTATAACATCATATAACCGATTTTAGTTAATGATGGGACAATAAATATTGAATCATTAAATACCCAATGTTATACCCAATGTGAGAGGATGGAAATTTATTCCTTCATCTGTATTAAGCACTCTTAGCGGAGAATATCTGAAATAAATTCCTACTAATCTACAAAATGAGATGTTTGCGAAGAGATCAACCGTAAATAACCTTTGCGAAGATAAATGGGATGAATATGAGGTTTGATTTCCGTTTTCGTTGAAAAAATCTGTTTTTACCGATGCGTAGGTATTTAGATTGAAAATCGGCCCTGCCTTAAATGTAACAGATGACTTGGGGATGGCATATTCATAAAGCAGGGGGAATTGAATTGAAAAAAACTTTATTCGAGAACCCTTCCCCCTTGCCCCATCTTTAAATTCAGCCCAATTCAAAACTCCATTCCGGTCAAGAGTCAGGAAACGGTCGGAGGTGGAAATACGATAATTTCTCCAATCGAATCCCACCCCCAAGGAAACAGAGGAGCATCGGGAGGAATAACTCAAGTTTACAGCACTCAGCCATCCGATTTCAATCGATTTTGACCATTGCAGTCCCTTTGGGTGTGGCTGTCCGTTAGCGGAACTGAGACCTAATGTCAAACCGTCAATCCCTATTGACCATTGCCGATTGGGATTGGAAGAGGGAATGACGAAAAGATTGTGGCGGCGTGTCAGAAAATTGTCTGGCTCATCAATCGTTACGCTCTCCTTTATATGCGTGTCATTATCCAGAAAAATACCCTCCTTCTCGCCATTGCATTTCATGATATCGACTTGCACTCCTTTGGGGTCTTTGGTAACAATCATTGTTGAAGTCTTATTTTCAAAGAAAACAGTGTCTGGTGATTGAGGCTCTATGGCGCATACTTCGATTGGCACAAGAAGAAATAACGTCAAGAAAATATTTAAAATCTTTACTGTCATTATATAAAAGTGGTCCAGATTAATGAGTTTATAATGAAATTATGTCAATACCGATTGCCCAGCCCTTTATTCCAGGCCCATAGGCGGATTGAAAAAGGGCAACCGGGTTCCAAGAACCATAAATTCCGACACCAAAAATATTGAAAGAAACGAAAATATCAGGAGAAATCAGGTTTTGCTGCAATCCCTTGAATTTTTCTGTTTCAGTTGCCAGTCCCATCTTTGATTTGGAAACGGCAGAAGCATAAAAGTTGAAATTTAAGGAAGCCCCTAAAGAGAAAGAGGTATATTTTCCGATAGGTTGCTTAAATGTAAAAGGGAGATGGAGGGTAAAGATATCCATATATGATCCTGACTTCTCCTGATCTCTCCTTTCATCTTCTAAAATAAGCGCATCTCCCCTTTTGAAATACATGAAATCTTTTTGAGAATCAAATCTCTTCATTCCCAATCCTGCACCAATTGTAAATGAAGGTCCGTTAAAACCTCTTTGCCAGGATATGCCGATTAAGTTTCTAATACCAAACTCAAAGCTATTCCGGATTCCTTTCTTATCATTATAGTTGAACCTCCAGCCTGCATATATGTGGTCTGCCCCTACTAACAGGCGTCTCACCTTACGTTTATTCTTCAGCAGCGCCCTGCGTTCACAATCTGTAATCGGATTAATTTGATGGTATGGCAACGAAAAACTACAGCCAACACTATAATCCACACAATCATCATCCAGCTCTATATGGTTTATTGCATAGTAGAAAAAGCTTTCTTTACCATCTTCTCCAAGATATTCTGCATATATTTTTGTTTTCTCCTCTGATTTAGTTATGAGGATATTCTTGGCTTCTTTCACGATAGCGATAGTATCGCCGGGGGCCTGTGAAAATGTTTTCAGGAATCCGGCAATAACTAAAAAAAGAAAAAGACTTGTTCTGATGATGGATGTCAACATAAAATATTGAAGTTGCTTTTGCAAAATTAAATAAAAAAACCGAAAAAATGCTAATGCATCCTTTCGGTTTGCCGGGGAACCCCCGTGGAATATCCTTTATTATTTTATTAACTTTCAGGAAATATTGTTTTGTTAACTTTCAAGAAAAAAACCGTCGTTTATTTTATTCCGTCACGTTTCATAAGGGCATCTACAGTAGGTTCTTTACCACGGAATTCCACATATAGAACCATAGGATCAACAGTGTTTCCGCTCTGGAGCATCTTGTGGAATTTATCAGCAGTTTTCTTATCGAAAAGGCCATTTTCCTTGAAAGCGGCAAATGCATCGGCATCAAGTGCCTCACTCCATTTATAACCATAGTATCCGGCGGCGTATCCTCCGGAGAAGATATGGCCGAAAGAGGGTGAGGTCATGCATCCTTCCACTGCTTCAAAACATCTCACCGGATCTTGTGCATCTTTTTCAAAGATGAATATATCCTGCGAGGCCCTGAGCGGTTCCTCAATTGTATGATATGCCATATCCAGATATCCGAACCCAAGCTGACGCATGCAGGCATAGGCGGCGCCGTATTGAGAAGCTTTCACAAACTTGTCAATTAGGCTTTGCGGCATCTTTTTGCCTGTTTTGTAATGCTTGGCGAATCCATCCAGATATTCCTTTTCAGTGAGGAAGTTTTCATTGAACTGAGAGAAGAGCTCAACGAAGTCGTGCTTCACGTTAGTTCCGCTTAAGGATTCATAGGTGGCTTCGGAAGAAAGGCCATGAAGTGCGTGACCGAATTCATGAAGGAACGTTTCCACCTCGTATGGAGTCAAAAGCACCGGTTCATTTCCGACAGGCTTGGAGAAGTTGCACACAATAGAGATAAGGGGTATTGATTTCTTCCCTTCATCATTCTTGGTTTCAGGCCTGAATTCGGTCATCCATGCACCCGGGCTTTTGCCTGCCCTGTAAAAGAAGTCAGCATAAAGCACTCCTAAGAGTTTGCCATCTTTTTCATATACTTCATAGGCTTTCACATCTGGATGATAGACCTCGATGTTTTTATTCTCCTTGAATTTATAGCCATATAATTTTGTAGCGAGTCCGAAAACGCCGTTAATCGTATTTTCAAGCTCAAAATATGGTTTCATATCTTCGTCGTTAAAAGCATAACGGTCGCTTTTCAATTTGTCGCTCCAATATGAATAATCCCAGGCTTCAAGTTTGAAATCGTCTCCTTCGCTCTTGCGTGCGTAGTCTTCAATCTCTGCCAGTTCCTTTTTCATAGGCTCCGAGTAGTTCTTCCGAAGATTCTCAAGAAAATCCATCACAGCCTCAGGGGTCTTGGCCATAGTGGTCTGCAGTGAGTATTCTGCATAGCTCTTCTTCCCCATAAGGCGTGCAATCTCAAGGCGGATGTTTGCAATATCCTTTAGGATCTGCACATTGTCAAATTCTCCTCCTATGTTTCGGCTCGAATAGAGATCGTAGAGCTGTTTTCTAAGGTCACGCCGCGAAGAATATTTCATGAAGGGGGAATAAGAGGGAGCAAAAACCGTGACAAGATATGACACGCCGTCATCCGCCTTCCCTTCTGCCTCAAGTGCCTCCTTAGCCGCCTCCCGGTAGCTTGCCTTGATATCTGCAGGTATCCCGTCAAGGTCGCTTTCTTTAAGCCATAGCGCACGTGCCGGGTCTTTCATGGCGTTGGAAACATTCTGGGAGAATTTCACATTCAAATCAGAAAGTTCCGAGCTAAGTTTACGATATTTTTCACGAGCCTCCCCTTCAAGTCCGGCACCGGATACAATGAAGTTCTCGTATGTCTCCTCGATCAGCCTTTTTTGCTCCGGATTAAGCGTTGTGTCCTTGTCTCTGAGGTCATATACCTGCTTGATTCTGTTCCAAAGGCCTTCATTCAAGATAACATCAGTCTGATGTTGTGAAAGAGCGGGTGTGATTTTTGCAAGAATATTCATCATCACAGTATCGCCCGAAGCGTTTTCCAGATTGCTCAGGGCAAGGATGGAACGTGTGAGAACTTCACCGCTACGGTCGAGAGCCGCAATTGTATTCTCAAAGGTTGGAACACTGCGCTGGTTCACAATGGAGGCTATCTCGGCATTTCTAAGCCTGATTCCCTCCATCACTCCCTCCTCATAATCCGAGGGCTGAAGAGTGGTGAAAGGCAATGTGCCGTAAATGCCTGTACCCCCTGTAATCAAAGGATTGCTCTTGGCACCTTCCGCTTCGCTGGCGAATGTCAGGAGAGAGAGAGCTGCCAAAGAGCCCATAAATAATTTTCTCATGTCACTATCGTTTATCATTTATTTTATTCTGTTTTACTGAGGAGTCGTTTAACATGAAGCCTATTAGAAATAAGGCCTAATTACCGCAAATATACAAAAAATATTGCAGTATGCAAACATCTTTGATGCTTTATGATTTCCCTCCCTTTCGTTAGCCATTCCACAATTATGACATGGATTAATGTGAGAAGTCCCTTTTTTAGAAACTCCTTATGGTATAAATT
>CAMWXH010000058.1 GCA_947178165.1 uncultured Porphyromonadaceae bacterium
CCTCTCCGACGTCGAAGAGAAAGTATATACCCGCGACCTCTTCGCCCGCGACTGACCCGTGGCCGGAGCCTCCGAGCTTCCGCAAAAAACATATTTCTGTATCATGTTTTTCTCTTCATAATCTCTTGTATAATAGAATATAAATGCCTAACTTTGGGAATTAAATCTTTATTACAAATGTTGGGGGGTAATCTGATAAAATCTCTAAAAGACTTCTTTTCTACACAGCCGGTAGAGAAAGCGTGGATTTTTGGTTCTTTTGCTCGAGATGAAGAACGTTCAGACAGTGATGTGGATATACTGGTTAAGTATAAATCCGGCACTCGTCTTGGATTATTCGGAATATGTGAGTTAACAGAAAGAATAGAAAATATTCTTGGACGTCGTGTTGATTTGGTTGAAGAAGGCACCCTCTATCCGAGTGTAGAGAAGCTGGTTAATTCAGAAAAAATTATGATCTATGAGAGATGAGCAAAGGGATTTACTCAGGTTGGAGCACATTCGAGATGCAATAGTCAGATTACTTGATGCTTCTTCTGCCTCTGGCTTTTACAATTTGACTGAAAAGGATCTCTCATATTTTGGGGTTGTTAAACTTTTGGAGATTATTGGTGAGGCCTCATATAAGCTCACACATGAATTTAAAGATTCTCATTCAGAAACTCCTTGGAAATACGTAGTTGGAATGCGTCATGTCTTAGTGCATGGATATTATCAGATTAATAGAGAAGATGTTTTTAAAACAATTCGCGAAAATCTTCCAATTCTTTTCCAGCAAGTGGAGAAATATATATCTGAATTACAAAAGGAGTGCTGACAACTCTCCGTGGCGGGAGCCTCCGAGCTTCCGCAAAAATGTGGATGAAAGAGCTTGAGGAAAACCGACAGAATCCAGGTGCTTACAAGGATATTAATTGAACTTCAATCGATCCATCGCCCTTTTCGTGATAAGATTGTTTATTGCCCATAAAAATAAGAAAGCTTAAATCGCCTTAATTGATTTGCTTTTTTGTCAAGAATTAGTTAATTTTGAACTTCCTCTATATTATGGCGGAGTAATGCGACAAAAAACGCCTATCCTTGATTTATAATTTAGAGGATGAATATAGATCTAAAAATAGATTTCTATTTTCAAAATTTAATAATCGACATAAAGAATATATGTTCGCAAAAGACATATTACAAAAGTTGTGGGATAAATCTCGAAAACTTGAGGGAATGGATCCACAGCTTTTTCGAAAAGACCCTTGTGGTGCAATCATAGCTTGGGATCAGTATAACCAACAGTCGAGTCCCTTTGGCTGGGGTGTGGATCATATTTACCCTATTGAAAAAGGAGGAGACGACAACATAGACAACCTTAGGGTTATGCATTGCCAAAATTTGAAGGCTAAAGGTACAGATTATCCGGTTTATGAGAGTGCAGTGACCATGGATGTAGTGGATAATAAACCCTACGTTAGCCAATTTAGAATTAAGGAAGACATTCAGAATAAATTATCCAGATTATATCCTGAGTCAGTTCAATGATTGAAAGAATTGAAATTAAAGGACTTTTTGGTTCTTTTGACTATGATATTCGTCTCCCTGAAGAAGGAGAGGTGATGATTCTCACTGGCCCAAATGGCTACGGAAAAACTACGATATTACGGATTGTCGCGTATCTCCTTGAAGGTGATTTGCTTCCTATCCGTTCCATTCCGTTTAAGGAAATGGAGATTGTATATCAGTTGGGAAAACTTATTTTGAAATATGTTCAACCCGAGAAGGAATTGGGTGGAGATATAGAATTTCATTCAATATCAGACGGTGATTTAGATATGAGTTTTCATATCTTGACTGGTGGGGAAGATAAAATTATTAACTTCGGCCGTGTAGGAGAAGAAAGGATAAGAAGGGCTAAAAGGAAATCTCATATAAATGAGTGGGATGACCTTTATTTTCATGAGGGGAATTATTATAACGCCACTTCCAACTCCGTAAAAGAAACTGAGGAAAAAATAAGGGAAAAAGATAAAAAGATTCTTGAAGGAATGGCTCAAACCGCCGAGCAGAAAACATTCCTTATTCAATATAACAGCTCTTTGCAACTCTGTCGGCTCGTTCCCTCGCAGCGCTTATATAATATTGGTAACAATGCTCATGAGAACACGATAGAGAGTGTTTCTAATGATTTTTCCCAGTTCTTAAGGAATTTATATTTTGACTTTTTGAGGGGTTCACAATCCCGTGATTCAAATTTCATCCATACCCTATTAGATGGAAATGAATCGATAGAAGAGAAGGAATATAATTTGAAAGTAAATGAATTAAGAGATGTGGTGAGAAAAGCTCAACACTATGATTTGCTTGATAATTTAAAACTGCCTGCGTATAAAGAGGGGAAAGGGACGATCTTAAACTATTATATAGAGGAAGCAACTCAAAAATTGAAGATCTATAGAAAACCAATTGCGGAATTAGATCTATTCTCACGCCTTTTAGATAATAAAAGGATGGTGAATAAACGTATAGAATTTTCAAGGAGGCATGGCATCCGTTTCCGAAGCACAGACCGCGATCTGCTGATTGATATAAATAAATTGTCAAGTGGCGAAAAAAATGAAATCATAATGCTCCATGATTTTATTTTCAACCTGAAGGAGGGATCGTTCCTCTTGGTTGACGAGCCGGAAATCTCGTTACATGTGGCATGGCAGCATGAATTTATGGATGATTTGGAGGAGATTGCCAAGCAAAAAAGATTAAGGGTTGTAGTTGCGACGCATTCCCCTCAGATTATAGGGGACCGCTGGGACAATTGTTATGATTTAAAGGAGCAGACAGAGGATTTTTAAGTGAATCTGTGTCGAATTTTTAGATGAATTCCATATTAGCTCATATAGATAATAAAAAGGGAGATAAGTTTTCTGAAGTCCGATTAGCATATAACGGAAGCGTGCGTGGAACACGTATAATGCTAATTGTGGAAGGAAAAGATGATGAAAAATTCTATGAGAATTTTGCGTCCGAAAACCTTTATGTATATTCCCTTGAGGGATGTGAGTGGATGGAGGAGGTTCTTCATAGAATGAACCTCAAGAAAAAGAGAAAGATCGCCGGAATTAAAGATGCGGACTTTGATGTACTTAATAATACGCTTCCTGTAGAACCATGCCTTTTCCTTACAGACTGGCATGACCATGAGATGATGTGTGCCGGAGAGGAGAGCTGTAGGGTAATTGCAGAAGCAAATGGGATTGACTCAGAGGAGGGAATAAAGTTACATTCAGGAATATTAAAGAACCTCCGTGAATTTTCTAAAATAAAATGGTATTGTTCTATTGTAAGGAATCATTATTTCCATATAAGGAATCAGCATCAAACACCGTATGAGGCTCCTGAAAATATATCCTTTAAGAAATGTAAGGCCGTCAATCATTATGGTCTCACTTTAGAGCAGAATCTTAATAGGGTAAATTTAAGACAAACCCACATGAGGTCTCCGTTAAATTATAATGATATTAAAAGATTCCTGAATAGAAAAGCTGAGCCGGAGCTAAGGATGCTTGTCAACGGGCATGATTACTGCAGTGGAATATGCTATGAGCTAAAGAGGATTACAAATAAAAACATCACAGTAAAAGAGGTATCTGAGATGTTAAGAAATAGTCTTTCATTGGAGGATTTCTTGAAAACAACTTTGGCTCAATCGATATCCAACTATTTTCATCCTGTGAAGATTTGGAGAAGCTGAAAATATTATAAAGAGGTTAATATACTTAGGGTATAGCCTAATAGAGTCATAATGGATAAAATAAGTACAGATCTCCTACGTCAATATAAAGCTATCCTTTTAAGTGGATTGCAAAAACAGTAGAACTTCTGTTACCCGATCAATCTTTCTTAGAGAAATTGTGCGATTTGGCTGGTCAGAAGATGATATCTATTCCTTTTGGAGTCACCCAATCAGGTTATTATGATTCACTCATTTTAAATAGCATCAATTAAGATGCAAACTCAAAAGATATTCCCTATGAATAATGAAATTTGTACTGCGATTGTTACATATAATCGTCTTGATCTACTTAAGGATGCGATAAAATCAATACAAAATCAGAATACGCATACGGATATTCTTGTTGTTAATAATGGTTCGACAGATGGAACTGCTAATTATTTAAAAACGATAGATGGAATAACTATAATTACTCAAGATAATGTTGGCGGTGCAGGTGGATTTTTTACAGCATTGAAATACATAGCGGAACATGGCTATAAGTTTGCATGGGTGATGGATGATGATATAGTTGCGAATCCTAATACTCTGACTGAATTAGTTAATGCTTATAAAGAGATAAGTAAAAAGGAGAAAGTGGGCTTCCTGTGCAGCTCAGTTTATAGTGCAGAGGGGGAGACCGTTAACGTGCCGGCAGTGTCAAATTCCATGAATACTACCGGATATCCTGAATGGAATAAATGGCTGGATAGAAGCTACGTAAAAATTGACTTGGCGACTTTCGTATCGGTATTTTTATCTACCGAAATTATTAAGGAAGTCGGTCTTCCTCTCAAGGAATATTTTATATGGGGTGATGACACGGAATATACACAGAGAGTATCGTCAAAATATCCCAGTTACCTTATAGGGAAGAGTAAAATCACTCATCTTAGAAATGGTGGGAGGCTTAGTCTTGACAATATCAATGATCCAAATAGAATAAAGATGTTTGAATACTATATTAGAAATAATATTAATAATCATCGGCTATATTCATCGAGAAGAGCTTTATTAAGATTCTTAAAAAATAATTTAAAAGATAGCATTAAGTTTGGATTGAAAGGAAAATTTAAGAAAACCAAAGTTATATTTAAAGGATTATATACAAGTATTGGTTTTCATCCTGAAGTTTGTTATCCTGAGAAATAGTTGCAACATCCAAGAGTAATTCATCATATTGGGATTTCATTTAAGTATATTTTTGAATTGGCGGTGTAATTGAATGGTTTCCATAAAAAAAGAGATAACAAAGGGCGTATTCTGGATAGCTCTGGCAAAGTATTCCGGAATAGTGGTATCATTAGTTATTACAGCGATATTAGCCAGGAATGTGTCTCCTGCTGCTTTTGGTACGATGGCTGTAGCAACCGTAATAATGGCCTTCCTTGACATATTCTCTGATATGGGATTGGGTGTAGCGATCATTCAGTTTAAGGATCTTACCAAAATTCAAATCCGTTCTCTATTTTCAATCAGTGTACTCCTCGCATTGGGATTAACGTTTATCCTGTTCTTTTCGGCAACTCCCATAGCCCAATTTTATAAAGATCCAGCCCTTATACCCGTTATAAGATGGCTATGTATATGTTTGTTTTTTAAGGCCCTCAACATTATCCCCAATGGTTTGATGTTAAAAAATAAACGGTTTAAGGAGATTGCAGTAAGGACACTACTGTTTCAATTTTTAAGTGGAGGTGTGGCTTGTTGGTTGGCTGTAAAAGGATGGGGGATAAATGCGCTATTGATAAGCCCTATTATTTCAGCAATTGGAGTCTTTTGTTATAATTTCTTCACTTATCCTCAATGTCCTAATTGGCCAATTGATATGGAGGTGGTTAAGAGAATCTGGAGTTATTCGATGTATCAGTTTCTCTTCTCTTTTATCAATTATTTCTCTCGAAATGCGGATAAACTTATTATAGGAAAATTTTTATCTATGAAAGACTTAGGATACTATGATAAGTCTTATAGGTTGATGCAGATGCCACTACAGAATATCACTTTTGTAATTACCCCGGTTTTACACCCCATATTATCATCTCTTCAAGACGATAAAGAAGAGTTATCTTCAAAAAACATTAAATTATCAGTCATTCTCTCTCAAATTAGTTTCCCTATTGGAATTTTTTTATATTTTTGTGCTTCTCCCATTATAATCATAATTTTTGGAAAAAATTGGATTCCCGCAATTCCTGTATTTCAAATTCTGGCTCTTTCCGTTCCATTACAAGTAATTTTATCCACTTCAGGTTCATTATTTCAGGCTGCCGGTATGACAAAACATCTTTTCTTATGTGGGCTTCAGGCATCGTCTTGTACTGTAGGGGCATTTATTATCGCGGGTGCGGTCTTTAAAACAATAGGAGCAATGGCATGGGCTTGGGATATCGCTCTATTAATCACATTTATATATACCTATTGGTTTATGTATAAATATACTTTTCGAACAGGGGCTTTAAAATTTTATCGCAGTTTAATTCCGCAAATAATAAACTCTGCTGTAACGGTTCTGGTTGTGCTTTCATCCATAAAGCTTTGGACTCCAATTGAGCCCATCGTTCAGATTATATGGGTGTTGGTGGCAACTGCATTTCCCACATTGTTAATGGCGACCATTCTTCATCAGTATTCTGTTAATAAAATGATAAATATGATTGCCAGGAAAGTTATCAGAAAATAATTATGGTTTATTTTTTTCCTATACTCCTATCGCTTTTCCTGATGTATCATTATGATTACGGAAACCATAAGGAGGGCAGGAATGCATTGTATATATTCATATATATTTATGCGGTTTTGGTAGCCGCCTTACGATACAGAATAGGAAATGATACTATCTATTATGAAACCTTTTCCTATGACATTTACCCTGATATATTTGATTATTGGAATTATGATTTTGCAAATGAAAAGTATGGGCGAGGATATCTTTTTTTCACAGCAATTGCCAGAACCATTTCCGATAACTTTGTAGCAATGCAAATATTATTGGCATTATTTGTTAATAGTATAATATTTAGATTCATATATAAAAATACGAAAAGGATATTTACCGCAACCTTAATCTATTTTCTTCTTGCCTACTTAAATCTAAACACGGAGGTATTAAGAGAATCGTGTGCAGTAGCAATTTTCTTATTAGGATATCCTTATTTTGCGGAACGCAAGTGGATTAAATATTATCTGATTGTTAGTATCGCATTATTTTTTCATCCCTCCTCTTCATTTTTACTCCTCCTTCCAATTTTAAATATTAAACCTCTCCGTAAATTTTTTATGCCATCAAAATTCACTATATGCGTAGCTATAGGGGTATATTTCTTAGGTCTGATATTATCTGTCGTATTCTTTGATTTGATTCGACTAATTGGAATTGGGACTTTTGATGATCTTGCCAATAGCTATGATAATTCAAAATTTGGACAAGGTTTGAATTATAATATTGTCGGGATGAGTGTTTTCTTCTTAAGGGTTATATTTATTCCAATGTTATTAGTAATCAACCTTGTGAAAAATTGGAAGAGATCCAAAACAGTAACAGATAAGGAAGAGAGCTATAGGTTTTCTTTACAGTTTCTATTTATGTGTTACGTATATGTTGGGTGTTTATCTGCAAGTATCGTTATCTTAGATAGATTTAATAATTATTTAGTGCCGTTTGCCATTATAATTTTGTCGGATAGCCTGTATGAGAAGATAAGAATTAGGAAAGAGATATATAAAATATCATTCTCTCTGTGGATGATGATTATTTCTCCTGTGCTTATATTGCCTGTGTATGGGTTATGTTTACCATCTTCAGATTATTCAACAGCTCCAATAAGGAAATATTATCCTTATTATTCTGTTTTAAATCCTCAACTTGATCAAGAGAGAGAGACTCTTTTTAGATATAAAGTAAGATGGTTAGTTGATAAATAAATGGTGAAGAGGATGAAAACCTTTTTTATCTTAAAATAAGTATAGATAATATACATTTCAACAGCTTCAAAATAATCCTCTTAACATTTGTATTATTATTCACCGTAGCCCCATAAATATGGGAACTGGCGTAAATCTAATAAACTTGACTTATTTGGGTCAGAGATTTTTTTAATGAATCTAACTATATCATACGTTATTATCTCCTCCGGAGAAGATATTTATATTGAGCAAGCATTAATGTCTATATGGTCTTGCCGCAGGTTTAATCCGGATATAAAAATAACGGTGGTCACTGACGGACCGACTGCAAAACTAATTTGTTTGTATCCTGAGATAGAACAGTTGGTTGATGAAATAAAGGTAATAGAATTAGATAAAAATTTTTCTAATTTTGAACGTTCCAGAATTCTAAAAACAAGGCTTAGGGAGTATATTGATGGTGATTTACTATTCGTCGATACTGATACTATTTTTTGTGATAAGATAGATCTCTCTGATTTGAACGCGGATAATATTGCAATTGTAGAAGATATACATATTGAAAGTCTAAAGTCTCATCCCTTTAAAAGTGTTGTAGAAAGAACACTGAAAAGTCTTTTCGACTCTGAGATTAAGGGAGATTTACCTTATTTTAACAGTGGTGTGATTTTTTATAGAGACACCGAGGAGGCTCATTTATTTGCGGAAAAATGGTATAAGAATTGGGAATCCGGGAAAAATAAGGATTTTCAATTAGGAAAATTCGATCAAACATCCCTATTAAAAACTCTATATGATAACCCGGGTGTAGTGAAACCTCTCAATGGTAATTATAATGTCCAAATACTGGGTGGAATCAAGTATCTCGCCTCCGGGAAGATATTGCATTTCTTTAATGCTAATTGGGGAAGAGATTCCGTGCATCCATTTTTGAATAAGGATTATTATAGAAAAATAAAATCAACTCATAGTTTGAGTGAAGAGAATAAAGAAGATGTTCTTAAATGTAAAACCTTGTTTTCTTCACCAACATTTATAATAGGTTCCGCAGACGTCCCATTTTGGATTTCACCTGAAATATCTCGACTTAGACTGCTCCTTGATACTCCTTTTTGGGGTAGTATGACCAAAATAATTCTTAGAGGATTGAATGGTTTAGCGAGAATTCATAAACGTTTTGGAAAATCATAAAAATAGAAAGATCTATAAAATTTACTCATGAAAAATCGATATGACTACCTTATAGTCGGTGCCGGTCTATTCGGCGCCACTTTCGCATACTTAGCCAATAAGGCTGGAAAGAAATGTCTTGTGATTGATAAGCGATCTCATGCAGGAGGCAATATCTATTGCGAGGAGATTGACGGTATAAATGTGCATAAATATGGTGCTCATATTTTCCATACCTCTGATAAGGAGGTGTGGGATTTTGTAAATTCTATTGTTCCGTTTAATAGATATACTAACTGTCCTGTGGCACAGGCTCCCAATGGGAAACTCTATAACCTCCCTTTCAATATGAATACTTTCTATCAGATGTGGGGGGTGAAAACTCCGACGGAGGCTGAGGCAAAGTTAAATGAGCAGAGAGAGGAAGCCATCAAAGGGATGAAGGCCGACGGTGTAACCGAACCAAGAAACTTGGAGGAACAGGCTTTGACTCTGATAGGAAAAGATATTTACGAGCAACTTATAAAAGGTTATACCGAAAAACAATGGGGACGTAAATGCACAGACCTTCCGGCATTTATTATACGCAGGCTGCCTGTGCGTATGACTTTTGATAATAATTATTTCAACGACAGTTATCAAGGGATTCCAATAGGGGGATATAACAAGCTTATCGCCGGTTTGTTGGATGGGATTGATGTGAAATTGGAGAGCGATTTCTTTTCAGACAGAGAGAAATGGGAAAGTATGGCTGATAAGATTGTGTTTACCGGGAAGATTGATGAATTCTATGGCTATCGATTCGGAAAATTAGAGTATCGCACCGTGAGATTTGAAACTGAATCAATTGATAATCCGAATTGGCAAGGTAATGCTGTTGTGAATTATACTTCAGCAGAGGTTCCGTTCACGCGCATCATAGAACATAAACATTTCGAGATGTTCGGCAATGCTGTTTATGAGAATCCAAAAACTGTGATATCAAGAGAATACTCTACAGAATGGAAAGAAGGTATGGAGCCGTTCTATCCTGTGAATGATGAGAGAAATCAGGAGGTGTATTCCAAATACAAGGCTCTTGCAGAACGGGAGGAGAATGTAATATTCGGGGGCAGATTGGCCGAGTATAAGTATTATGATATGGCACCGATTGTGGCGCAGGCTTTTAAAGCAGCAGAACAATTGTAATAGATGCTATTAAGTATCTGTAGATCTTATTAAGAAGAGATGAGCGATAAAATAAAAATTCTTGTAGCTGCGCATAAAGCCGATCCTGAAATCCGAAGTGATGATATATATATGCCAATCCATGTGGGGAAGGCACTGCATCCTGATGTGGATCTGGGCTTTCAAGGCGACGATACGGGCGACAATATATCTGAAAAGAACCCCTCCTACTGTGAATTGACAGCAATGTACTGGGGATGGAAAAATCTAAAAGATGTAGATATAATCGGTCTTGCTCATTATAGGAGATATTTTGACATGAGTATTCCGGATATAATAAAATATGCTAAGCAAGGAAGAATAATAGTGTCTGACTATTACGTAGCCTCATACTCAAATTTGGATCATCTCACTTCTTTCATCGGCCGAGAAGATGTATATATAATGTTGGATACTATTTTAGAACTTTATCCTAATTTCAGGAAAGAGATGATTGATTATTTTTATAATTCCAATCAATACAGCGTATTCAATATGATTGTGGCCGAGAAAAGAATCTTTGATGAATATTGCGATTTTTTATTTCCTCTTTTAAACAAGATTCAGCATCGTCTCCTTCCCGGTGCTTATTTCAGACAAAGAAGAAATCTGGGATATATGGCTGAGGCTCTTTTAGGCTTATGGATAAAGATAAGTAACCATAAAGTTTTGAAAGTTGATACTGTTATAATGGGGAAGAAAAATAATAAATTTAGAGTAATATTTCAAAATGCTCTGAGGAATACTGCATTTAAAATTACCCATTTAAAAAAGGTAAAACATGCTAACATCTATGATGCCATCATTACCGGGCTTAAAATGGATGGAATTATATTAAAAAACATAGGAAGTTAGTTAATATTCATGTTAGATTTAAGGTCTTAAATTTAGTAGTGAAAGATGAAAAAATTCTTTATATCAAAAAATTACAAGGATAGATTCACTGCTTCCTCAAAAGCGAAACTGGATGTGGAACGTATTCTTGCTTCCAATGGTTATGTGAATATAGGGCTGCCGGCAAAAAATATTCAAAACAGATTATTAGGAAAGATTTACAATGCCTTGTCTTTCTATACCGGGGCATTGCGTATGCCAAAGAATGGTATTTTCTTTATGCAGTTTCCGGTAAGCATGGATAAGAGACAAATGAAATGGGCAAAGGCTAAAGGGAATAGGGTTGTACTAATCATCCATGATCTGAATTTGTTGAGACAAAGCTCGCAAAATAGTATAGAGGTGCTCAAAGACGCAGATCTCCTGATTGTTCATACTCCTGCTATGAAGAAATGGATCGAGGATAATAATATAAACAAGAATATAGAAGTGCTGCAAATCTTCGACTATCTGGATAGCGTAAAGAGTAAGATTGAAGATGAACAGGGATATCGTGTTGCATTTGCCGGTAACTTAGGCAAGAGTGGTTTCCTCAAGGATTTAAAGGGATGTTCCGAATTGAAGTATAGATTATTTGGGATAGGGGGAGAAAATTTAGAGCTAAAGGAAAACGTTATTTACTGCGGATGTTTCCCGCCATACGATTTGGCAAATCATCTTGATTCTCATTTTGGCTTGGTGTGGGATGGAGATTCATTAGATGAATGTTCTGGAACCACAGGTACATACCTCCGGTACATAAGTCCGCATAAATTATCGATGTATTTATCTGCCGGTTTGCCGGTAATAGTATGGAGACAATCTGCAATGGCAGAATTTGTGGAAAATAACAAAGTTGGTATCTCAGTAGATTCATTAAGTGATATTCCTTCGTATTTAGCCTCCATTACTGAGAAGGAATATAATATTTTGAAGAAAAATGCAGAATTACAGCGTGAAAAACTTGGGAAGGGAGGATATCTTTCATGCATATTGAAAAAAATTGATGTATCATCATTATAGATACCTTAGTTAAGTGCTTTAGTAGAGTAATACCAAGATTTATTTCATTACCCCTATAAAGGTAAATAGAAGTATGAATAAATTAGAAAAAAAAATAAGACTGTTCTTAATACCTATCTCTCATCGGTTAAAAGAAAGAATTCTTAGAAGGAAATGGTATAAGAAAGATAATGCTAAGAGCTCTTTTGTTGGTTTAATTAGTTGTGTAGATGGGAGATTGTGGCACGGAGGATTGACGGATAGGTTCAAGGGTATTATTTCTACATTTGCTTTCTGCCGTCAAAATGACATACCTTTCCGTATAAAATATGATTACCCGTTTAAACTTGAAGACTATTTAATACCTAATCAGTACGACTGGAGATTAAAGGAAGGAGAGTTTTCAACTAACTATGATAATTCGGAAATTCTTTATTTGGTTGGAGAGTCAAAAAAAAAAAGATATAGAATTCCTAAAAGAACTCAGATTCATGTGTATGCTAACAGAGATGCTACCTTAAATCATGATAATTTACAATGGGGTGAGTTATTTAAGAGTCTATTTCAACCTTCTGATACTCTAAAAAAAGCCATCTCAGAATTGGATTTTGGGAAATATATAGCTGTAGTATTTCGTTTTCAGAATCTTTTAGGCGATTTCCCTGAATATGATTTCAAACCATTGGATGAAGAGGGAAAGAAAAAGCTACTTATTAAGTGTGAGAAGGCAGTAGATAATTTCTTAAAACAATACAAGGCTTATAATGTTTTAGTAACATCTGACAGCATATCTTTTCTAAATATGATAAAAGAAAAGGAAAGGGTAAGGATTATACCGGGTAAAGTCTCTCATGTAGATAATAAGGTGGAACATAAAAATGGAGATACATATCTAAAATCGTTTGTGGATTTTTTTATGATATCAAAAGCTATAAAAGTATTTGGAGTTGGAACAAAATATATGTATCCATCCGGGTTCCCAAAGTATGCTGCCAAAGTTAATAATATACCCTTTGAGAGGGTGATTATTGATTAGTAATTTTTAATTTGGAATATTGAGATAGTTTTCCTCTTTTGCTAAGGAAAGATCAATTATTAATACAATTATTTATAATCCCAATATATTCAACATAATACCGAAGTATCTCTAAATGACAATTTTTTAAAATGGTTTAATTCAAATGATTTAATCGAATCTAAAGTATTGCGCAACTGTTTATAAATAGTATGGATAACTTAAATTGAAATTTCAGTAATAATATAATGACTATAGTGAAAAAGATATTGTTTATAGGTCCCTTAGGTGGAGGGGAAACTCCTAAAAATGGAGCCTCAATTAAGAATAGATTTATTGTTGATAAACTTAGGGAAGGTGAATATAAAGTTAATGTGATCGATACTGAGCATTGGAGATCTAACCCGTTTATTCTTATTAAGGTTTTGATTAAATTATTAATCTCATTTAAATCAAAAATAATAATATCTACAAGTTTCTATAGCGCTTACAGAATTTTAAAGATTGCTTCAAAAATTGTTGAGCCTCAGAGAATATATTATTGGGTTATTGGAGGAGCTTTAGCAGAAAAAATAAAAGAATATAATCTTTCTCCAGATGTTTACAAAAAAATTAAGTTCCTTATTGTGGAAGGGAAATCCATTGAAAGTGAATTAGGAAAAATTGGGATAAGAAATATAGTTGTATTGCCTAACTTTAAGAAAATTGGAAAACTCCCGGAAATCCCTAAACGAGTAGGAGACAAAATTAAATTTGTTTTTCTATCCCGGATTCGATCTGAAAAAGGGTGCGATTTGATTTTAGAAGCCTGCAAACAGTTAAATGCCAAAGGCTTCGAAAAAAAATACTCAGTTGATTTTTATGGGCCGATTGAAGAATCATATAAGACTGGATTTCTTACAAAAGTAAATGATTTGAACAATATAGAATACAGAGGATTCTTGAATCTTCAAGATTGGGATAATTATGAAGAATTGGCAAAATTTGATTGTTTATTATTCCCGACTTTCTGGCCAACCGAAGGATTCCCCGGAATAATAGTTGATGCAATGGTTTCCGGACTCCCTGTTATGGCGTCGAATTGGAATATGAATAAGGAGATTGTTCAAGAGGGGGTGAACGGCTGGTTGATAGAACCTAATGATTTAAATTCATTATATCATAATATGGAATCGCTTATTCTTAATCCGGAAAGATGTGACGAGATACGAGGTGAAACCCAAAAAAAGGTGCATAAATTTGATATTGACAACCTTCTTACACCTGAATATTTGAAGAGTTTGGGTTTCTAAAATATCATTCATTAAATAATTACCAACCTTTCTATTCTGATCCATATATTTGGCTATGTGTAAGATTAGAAACAAGGGAAACATATAGAGCATGAAAATAGTATATATCCATCAATATTTTACAATTCCTTCTGAACCGGGAGGAACTCGAAGTTATTGGATAGCTAAAGCTTTAGTTGATAAGGGTCACAAAGTTGTGATGATCACATCAACTAACAAATCTCATCCTAATGCAAGCGTTGATAACATAGACGGCATAGAGGTGCATTATATAAAAAATGAATACAGTAACTATATGTCGAAACTTGCAAAATTAAAATCATTTGCAAGATTCTTGATTAAATCTATTAAGGAGGCTATGAAAGAAAAAGATGTAGATATTGTATTCGCCACCTCTACACCTCTTACAGTGGGAGGAGTGGCATTAGCATTAAAACGTCTGAAAAATTGGCCTTATATTTTTGAAGTGCGAGATCTGTGGCCTGAATTCCCTATACAGATAGGAGCAATAAAGAATAAATTTCTTCAAAATACACTTCGAAAATTTGAAAAACGAATCTATCAACGGTCAAATCATGTTGTGGCCCTTTCTCCGGGAATGAAAGAGGGGGTTGTGGCGGCCGGAACCCCGGAAGAAAAGGTGACGATGATCCCTAACATGTCTAAACCGGAGGAATTTTTCCCTCATGAGCAGGATCTAAAGATCGCACGGGAGTTTGGTATTGATACAGAAAAATTTAATATTATCCATTTCGGAAGTATGGGACGTGCCAATGGTCTTCAATATATCGTGGAGACTGCCAAGATTGCCAGAGATAAGGGATTAACAGATGTTGAATTCTTGTTCATGGGAGAAGGTGCTACCTTGCCGGATCTTAAGGAATTAGTGAGGGAGTATGGATTGAAGAATGTTAAATTCTTAGGGAATCATCCGATGAAGACGGTGGCAGAAGTGGTCAATCTATGTGACGCCTCCATTACATCATTCTTGAATCTGCCTATATTACAGACCAATTCCCCAAATAAGTTATTTGATTCTCTTTCTGCCGGTAAACCAATTATAGTTAATTCTGCAGGATGGACTAAGGACTTGGTGGAAAACGAGAATTGTGGTTTTTACGTGAATCCTGAGGATCCTTCTGATTTTGTTGAGAAAATAACCATCTTTAAGGATGACTCAAATAAATTGGAGGAATGGGGGAATAATGCCCGTAAATTGTCGGAAACAACATTCAACCGTTCACTCCTTGCAAATCAAGTAGCGGAGGTAATCGAAAACAACATTTGTAAATAATGAATATCTACAAAAATTTTTTCAAGCGCGCAATTGACCTTACAGCTTCTGGCTGCGCTCTACTGGTATTGGCCCTCCCGTTAACCGCAGTTACGGTGTGGCTCCATTTTACCAATAAAGGAGCCGGAGCTTTCTTTACACAGGAACGACCGGGGAAAGATGGGAAGATATTCAAAGTGGTAAAGTTTAAGACTATGACTGATGAAAGAGATGCTGACGGCAAATTACTTCCGGATAAAGACCGCCTTACCAAAGTTGGGAAAATTGTGCGCTCAACATCGATTGATGAACTTCCGCAGCTTTGGAATGTATTCAAGGGGGATATGTCTCTCATTGGCCCGAGACCATTACTTGTTCAATACCTTCCTTTATATACCACTGAACAGGTGCGACGCCATGAAGTTAGACCGGGAATAACAGGGTGGGCACAGGTACATGGTCGCAATCTATGTCTCCTTAGTAAGAAATTTGAATATGATGTTTGGTATGTGGATAATCTGTCGTTTTCTACGGATTTAAAGATTGTGTTGAAGACTATCAAGAATGTTCTCAGCCGGTCTGATATAGGAGAAGGAGCCGGGAATATGGAGCAAGTTGATGATTTAGGTTTTTCTGAAAAAATGAAATAGAATGAAATTTAGAGTATATCTAAGAGCGTTGGAAATTGATGATTATCAAACTTCTTATATGTGGAGAAATGATCAAGAGATTCAAGAAATGGTTGGTGGTTCCAAGTTCTTTGTTTCAAGGGAAAATGAGAGACAATGGGTATTGAATAATACTAAGAATACTGAAAGAATCGTTCTTGCCATTTGTTTAGTTGAGAATGATAAGTATATTGGTAATGTCAATATTCAAAATATTGATTGGATAAACCGAACTGCAAGTGTCCCCATTTTTATAGGCGATAAAAATGAATGGGGTAAGGGTTATGCGGCAGAGGCTCGAATGCTTGCTCTTAAATTTGCTTTTGAAGAAAGAAATCTAAACAGGATTGAGGATTTAGTTTTAGAATCTAACATACCATCTATTAAACTCCACGAAAGATGTGGATATAAACGAGAGGGCGTGTTGAGGAATTCTATATATAAAAGTGGAAAGTATCATAATCAGATTGTGATGGGTCTTCTAAGGGAAGAATTTGAAGAAGCATACGCCAGTTATATAAGTAGATTTGATAAATAATGGAATTTGGATCAGACTTCCATTTGTTGGATTACACCAAGGGAGATTCCTTTCAGAAATATTTTGCGGATGCAAATTTATATGGTAGTGGACGCCAGGCCCTGATGGCATTAGCGATTGCTCGCAATTGGAAAAAAATTTGGGTGCCTTCTTATTTTTGTGGAGAATCTCTCAACAATTTAAAAAAAAATGGAATTAATTTAAAATTTTACAATTATCATCCGTTGCAATCTTTTACGGATACATTCAAAAATATTCCTTTAGAAGAAGGAGATGCTATTTTAGTTGTGAATTATTTCGGATTAGGTTTGCCGAGTAATTATAATTTGGATGGGGTGGAAATTATTGAAGACCATACACATGACTTAATTGCAGGAGTTACTCGCCCTCCTTCTGCTGAATGGTGTATAGCTTCATTAAGAAAAACTTTGCCTATCGCAGATGGCGGCGTTTTATGGTCGCCTAAGAATCTTCCATTGCCTTTGGAGTCTCTTTTTAATGAAAACACTGAAAATATCATCGACCGGCGGTATAAGGCTATGAGGATGAAGAGAGACTATCTTCTCGGTGAGGATATAGATAAAAGTGAGTATCTGAGGGAATTTAATGAAACAGAAGAATTATTCGATTCATTTCCTATATCTGCGATAAATAGAGAATCAGAGAAAATTCTTAACCAATTTGACATAGATGAATGGTATGATAAAAAGAGGAGAAATTATGAGATTCTAAAAAATGAGATTATTCTGCCAAAAGGTGTTAAGTTATTATATAACAGCTTAGAAAACAAGGGAACAATTTTTTCTTTCTGCTTGCTCTTTGATTCCAAAGAAAAAAGAGATTCAGTCAGAGAATTACTAATCAAGAATTCTATTTACCCCGCAATCTTATGGACTATCAGAGATAATAATGATTTGGAAGCTAAAGATTTTGGCGATAGAATGCTTTCTATTCATTGCGATGGGCGATATACAGTGGTTCAAATCAAAACTCTTTCAGAAAAATTAAATCGAATTTTGAATAATGATTGAAATTATACGATTAGAAGAAAAAGAGAAATGGGATAGAACCGTAAAGAAAATTCCATCCTATGATGTCTATTATCTTAATGGCTATGTGCAGGCATTTGCGTTACATGGTGACGGAGTGCCTGTGTTGGTTAATTTTGAAGAAAAGAACTCATACGCGGTGTGCGTACTCATGCTTAGAGATGTGGCCACTGATTCTAATTTTAAGGGTTTGATAAACAAAGATGAGTATTATGATGCTGTGACCCCTTACGGATATGGAGGCTTCATAATGACTGACAATACTGATCTTCACAAATTAAATAGGGAATTTAAGAAAGTGTTGGAAGATAGGAATATAATTTCAGTTTTTTTCAGATTTCATCCTGTCGTTTTCAATGCCGGCAGACATGAGGAAATGATGCATATCATTCCTTTAGGCCATACCATAGCGATGGATCTGACTTCTCCGGACACAATCTGGACTAATATAACAAGCAAGAACCGCAATATGATCCGGAAGGCTGAGAAGCAGGGAGTGGAGATCTTTCATGGAAAGGGGAAGGAACTTTTAAGAGAGTTCCAAAAGATTTATAATGATACTATGGATCATGATAATGCGGAAGATTATTATTATTTCCAAGAGGAATTCTATAATTCTATAGATGAGGACTTGAAAGACAACTATGAAATCTTCTATGCTGTATATCAGGGGGAAATCATTGCTATGTCAATCATGATTTTTGCAAATGGTTTTATGAATTATCATCTCTCAGGCTCCAAATATGAATATCGTTGTTTGGCTCCCTCTAATTTATTGTTATATAAAGCAGCGTTATGGGGATGTGAACAAGGGTTTAAAACATTACATCTTGGAGGAGGGTTAGGATCGGGCGAAGATAATCTTTATAAATTTAAAGCAGCCTTTAATCGAAATTCTGACTATAGATTTGCAATCGGAAAATTGATTATAGATGATGAGAAATATAACTATCTTGTTTCACTTAGAGAAAAAAAAAATAATGACTTTAATCCGAGTTCTCAGTTTTTCCCTCTTTATAGATCGTAGTGGCAGTTTCTTTTAAAATTAAAAGGCTTGATTAAAGTATAGAAAAGAGGAGGAACTCTTGTCAGAGCAAAATACTAAAAATATAACGATGATGTAATTTTTCCTGATTAAGTAAGGATCAGTTACTACTACCCCTATCTTTATTCTTTTTAGAGATAAAAAATAATTATTTACCCTGTTTTTGGGAAAAAGGTATTATACCAGAGGAGATCATCTAAAACAATGATAAAAACTTTAAGAACAGCAAGAACTCATTTACTCCTACAATTCCACAAATTTATAATTCCGTGAGTTCTTGCTGTTCTTTTTTGAAATAACGGATAGAACGTGTTATCTTATCGAAGAATTAAAAAGTTTGCGGAGAATATAATATACTTTTCAAGTTGCGTTATCA
>CAMWXH010000059.1 GCA_947178165.1 uncultured Porphyromonadaceae bacterium
TATAATGGAGTGGAGACTCCCGATAAAGGCATCCGTGAGGCTGCCTTTATTTTTTTGCCCTATCTAATTTGATTATCTTTGCAACCACAGCCATTATCTATCTTCTTATGGATATATTAAGGAAAGAACTGAACGCTATATACTCTTCGCAGGAACTTTACAAGGAGACTTTAGATCCGAAGGATCTTGAGGAGTGTCAGATGATTGCACGCAGTGTTATGGTCAAGGACAACGGCTGCACCGTAATCACTGATGCTTCCTGCGATCATTGCTATGTTTATATAGGTGCCTTGGGAAGATTATTAGGATTCACAGAATCGTATCCGATTGCCAAAGATTTCGATTCGAGCGATGAAGATATAATCTATAACCTTATTCACCCGGAGGATCTCGCTGACAAACGTCTGTTGGAATATGAGTTTTTCAAGTTTGTTGACTCTCTTCCCGGAGAGAAGAAATGCGATTACCAGGCCACTTGCCGCCTCCGCATGAAAGATGTGAAAGGCAATTACATTATCATCGACAACACCACTCAGATAATATATCCCTCCCCCAATGGGAAAATATGGCTCATACTCTGTTGCTATTCCCTTTCTCCTGACCGGAACTGGAACGGAAATATCTCCCCATTCATAAAAAATAACCATACCGGGGAAATTTCCGAGTTCTCTTTTCGAGACAAACGCCAACATATCCTCACCGACCGCGAGAAGGAGATACTGACTCTTATCAAGGCAGGAAAATTGAGCAAGGAGATAGCTGAAACGCTTGAAATAAGCATACATACCGTTAACCGCCACCGTCAGAACATACTCGAAAAACTGAGCGTCAACAATTCAATCGAAGCCATAACGGCAGCCGAATCAATGAGACTACTCTAACTTCTGCTGGTTATAAATCAGTATTGCAAGACTTCATAGCCCAAGGTAATTTTACAATGAAAATTAAAATTTACCTTTATGAGAAGTCTAATATTTATAACCTTGCAATTGTTGAGTGCCATAGCCCTCTGCGCCGCCTCAGCAGGACTTTTTGACAGTGGAAACACAACAGTCTATTTTGTTATCACAGACCGTTTTTATGACGGAGATTCCACTAATAATGTAAATTACGGACGTAAGACGGATTATGGGTCTGAGAGACTCAATGCCGCTACATTCCATGGCGGCGACTTCAAGGGGCTTCTTAAAAAGGCAAAAGAGAAATATTTCACAGACCTTGGGGTGGATGTGCTATGGATGACCGACATATATGAGCAGATCCACGGATGGATGTCGGGAAGTGGAGCGGTAAACGATTTCCCGCATTACGGCTACCACGGCTACTATCCTCTGGATTATACACAGATTGATAAAAATTATGGTACAGTCGAGGAATTTCGGGAATTAGTCGATACACTTCATTCGCAGGGAATCAGAGTAATGCTTGGGGCGAATCTTAATGATCCGGGCTATCCCACACTTCTGGATGCCGTGCAATATGGTTTTGCCGAAACAGGAATGGACGAGAATCAAGCCGCCGATCATATAAGAGAATGGAGCTATGACAAGTTCTTTGAAAATAGGAATGAATGGAATGGTTGGTATAACCGTGACTGGATACGTATGCCGGATGAGGAATGGGACGAAAACAATCCTCTTGAAGCCACTCTTTACGGTATGCCTGATTATAAGGATGAAAGCGAGAAGCATGTAAAAATTCCTGATTTTCTAAAAAGAAAATGGGAGAAAGAGGGAACAGACAACGACGCATGGGTAAATCCTTCGGCACGAAAACTTAGAAACGACCGCCAATGGAGTCCTGCCGAATATGTGATTGCATGGATAGCGTCATGGGTGGAGGAATTCGGCATAGATGGTTTCCGTTGTGATATTGTGGAAAATGTTCACCTTAACCGCTGGAAGGAACTTAACAGTGCCTGTAATGCGGCTCTTGATAAATGGAGAGAGAAACATAAGGGGGAACCGGGAGCCGAATGGACCGACAGGTTTTATATGACCGGAGATTTCGAGGGAGCATCCATTGATTATATGCCTGAATATGCCGACGCCGGTTTCAATAGCATGGTTAATTTCTACTTTCCAAAGCGTGGTGACCTTGACGGGATAGTGTATACATGGCAAGCATACGCCGACAGCATAGAAAAACACAACAACTGGCATCCATTCAACTACCTGAACAATTCTTATCACCGGGATGCAGACTCCACAAATATGATTGATTGTGCAACTACTCTGTTACTTGCTCCCGGGATGGCCCAGATATTCTATGGTGATGAAACGGGGCGAGGACTAAGTGATGCCAGACTTAATGTAGACAGCAATCAGGCGTTCAGGTCAGACATGAACTGGAATTCCATAAATAAAGAGCTTCTTGACCACTTCAGGAAATTAGGGAAGATTCGTAAAGATAATCCGGTTATTGCCACGGGACATCAAAAGACAATGGATACGCATACCTGTCTTCGGTATAATGACAGGGAGAAGGTTCTAATCCGCCTTAAGCCCGATCCTGGAAAAGGGATTGATGTTAAAGACTTATTTGCAGATGGAACGGTTGTAACAGAACTATATACCGGCAACTCTGCCGTTGTCATCGACGGGATGGCGAGTTTCCCCTATTTTGAAAACAAAATCGCTATTATAAAGGAATAGTGACCTAATTAAGAGATAAAGGGCTGAATCCAGCGAATGGATTCAGCCCTTCACCGGTTTGGCTCTATTCATTTGAATATCACCGGACCGGGACCTATATACCATAATTTTCACTTAATAAGCACTTTCTGTGTCTTTCCTCCTTTTCTGACTATGTATATTCCGGAGGTTGTGGGAGCCCCGTCAAGAGGAAGACCTTCCAGAGTGTACCACCGCATCTCCCCTTCCTCCACTATGGGGGCAGCAATGCCGGAGGTTGGCGCATCAATCACCCTTATATTGTCGACAAGAAGGTCGAAACCTCCGCCGCTGTAACCATGGAAACCGATGGCCACTTTCTTCTTACCTGCCAGACTCTTCAATGGTACGGTACATTCTGTCCAGCGTGTGTTAGCATCATGCTGAACAAACTTGCCACCTTCCAATGGCATGAACTCGCCACCGTCAACAGAGGCTTCAACCACCATGTAGTCGTTGAAAAGCAGATCCTCATCAGCCATGTCCAGATAGTAGAAATAGAATTTCAACTCGGGGTTGGTGGCATTTTCAAATGTGAGCTGAGGAGTGGCGATACGTGCCTCGGCTCCCTCTACCGAACGGAAACCGATGAAAACCAACATACCGTCATCATCGTATGGTCCCGACCCGGGGAATGTGCTGATATAGTTCAACTCCCAAGCTCCTCCCAACGCCAACGACTGAAGTATCCAGGGAGCGGATGAGGGTGTAGTATCCTTGAACGACTCTGTAAAGGGAAGCGGATATGCCGGACCGCAATATGTTCCTACCGGCAATGACTGAAGACCCTCACCTGCCGAAGAGACAGCCATGACATAATAATAAGGATAGGACTGGGTGGAGAGGGATATTGTTTCGTCCGTGAAGGCGGTTCCTGTTATATTCTCACCTATCAACACCGCGCCTGCGCCTGTAAGGTCACGATACACCTTATATGTAAGTTTCTCCGGCTTCATGTCGAGTCCGTTCACTCCCTTTGCCGGGGCTTTCCAACTAAGCACAGGTTCACCCTTTCCGTTAATGGAAATGCTGACATCGGTCGGCGCACCCGGAAGGTCTTCGCCGCAATATACCGACACATAAACGGCCTGACTCTCGCCCGCTTCATTGACAGAGATTATCCGGTAAACATTTATACCATCCTGCGCCTCGCTGTCGGTCCAGACAAGGGAGGCTTCCGGTGCAGGGGCATCGAACACTTGGGCTGCCTCAGTTTCCTTGCCCCGGTAGATGTTCACGCTTGAAAGAGATTCAAGTGCGGCACCGCCGGCTGTAAGCGAAGGAGCCTTGAAAGAGATCTCCACCGACAACGCACCTGACGGGTCTGCCTTGGCTACCAGATCGGATACCCCTCCGGGAGCGTCCGGATTCAATGCCTCAGGCATTTCAAAGAGAGCTACAAAATCCTGATTGTCAGGGAATGGAGCAAGATACACGGCTTCTCCCGTGGAGACATCTATCCTGTAGATACCCGACGAGCCATCCTTGTCGGCCACCGCCCAATAAAGATTACCGTCGGCCGATGAGAAGGCTGCCGTCTGATAATAGGACATTGTGCCGGAAGGATCGGTGTACATCTTTACCCCCGTCGAACCAATCTTCAAGGCGGTTCCGGTCTGCTTGTTGACAGTGTAGAGCACACCCTCCGCATTGGAAGTGTCCAGAAGTATTGCATACAACTGTCCGGCCGCATCCGCCGAAAGGGTGTAGAAAGGGAGCGTCTCGGCCACTATCTCCGAGTCTCCTGTCAGGGGGTCGATCTCGACTAACACATCGGCAAGGGCTGAGATGCCGTAAATCTTGTCCGAAGTGACATCATAAGTCATGTCCATGCAGACTCCCAGGGCATAATCGAGCGAGCGCGTTTCGCTTACCAATGTCTCCATGTCCATACGGTTCCAGTTTACTGCCGTTATACCTCCCGCCGAGTTTGTGACATAATCCATATAGCAGAACCGGTCGGAGGAATATGTGCCGGAACACCCTGACATCTGCGGAAGCGTACCGAGAGTTTCGGGTTCGGGAGAATAACCGGCACGAAATTTCGCCAAAACAGGAGGACCCGCCGGCCGGCTTGCGGATGCCAGGACTATTCCGTAAAAGTCGGGCTTCTTTTTTGCGGCCTTATTATCTTTTATCACCCTATCCATGTTGGAACAGGTATTCACCTGCATTTTGGCAGGCTTTTCCGCAACCGGACGAAGTTTTTCATTTCCGGAGAATCCCAGACACACCGAGGGCATCATAATTACGCCAAGGGCGGTGATGAAAATTTTATTCATAAATGAACGGTTTATAAAAACCCCGTCCCTTCCGGGCATACCGAAGCAAAGGGACGGGGATTGATTATTTAATGGAAGTGTATGCTGAATTTATTTGATGACTATCTTGGTGATCCTGCCATTCACGTTGAGGAGATAGATTCCCGCGCCGGGAGCGGTCAGCGTACCGGCACCCTCTATCCTGTCGGCCAACACACCGGATGTGGTGTAAAGCGCAGCCTCGAAGTTTCCGTCACCTTCCACCTTCACCTGCATACCCTCCGTATGGATACGGAGATCGGAGACAACACCGTTGATGCCTGTGGTAGTGAACGAGAGCACATGCTCATTCGACTTGGCTGACTCTCCGGCCGGATAAACAGCCTTCACATGATAGGTGTAAGCTCCCTCTTCTGTAGGTATATGCGTATAGGTATGTGTACCTACAGGGATAGTCTCTGTATTCAGTTTCTCATCGTTTACATAAAGGTTGTATCCCAACAGACCGGCTTCCTCCGCATCGGGGATGGCACGTTCGTATGTCACATCGTCGATCATCAGTATGTAACCCTCTACCGACACGTGACGGAGGGCGAAGTATTTCGCATTGACCGGCACGTTATAGCTTACCTTGGTCCATTTTGCAGAAACCTCATAGCTTGTTCCGCCTCCATCGGGACAGGGGATGAAGTCGTCGGCATCCTCCGGGCGCGAGGTAGTGGTGTAGAATCCCTGGATTGACTCCTTGTAATCATCGCTGACCGACCTTACCCAAAGGGTAATTGTCTGAGCATTTCCGCTCAAGGGAGGGAATATGAGCCAGTCGTTGGATGCCGTCGCACCTGATTGCGAGGTTGCAAGGAAAGCCTGAGGCGCGATAGCCATATTGATTCCGCTGTGGGGAGTCCAGAGTTTCTGTTCCTCATCGTCAATGTTCACAAGAGAGGGGGCGAAGATCTGGTATGCCATCTTCTCTCCGCTGTTGGGATAGGTCACGCCGGCTGCCTGACCGAGGCCGAATGTGAGGCGGTTGTCAAGGTCGTAGGTAGTGAACTCTCCGAAGGAGTCGATAACGAAGGGTTCGTAGCCCTCGAAGCCATCTTCCTCCACCAGAGTCTCGGCGGGAAGGTGAGAAGCCTTTTTCCAATTAAGCGTCACTGTACCATTCTCATTCACTGCGGTCAGGTCAGTAGCGGCCGGCAGAAGCGGTGCGGCGAGAAGTGTGGTTGAAGCCTCGCTTACATTATTGTCGGCTTCCTGATCAGCGGCATATACGACACGCGCTGTAAAGTCCGCTTTCCAGCCTTCATCCTCCATTTCAGGAGAATATTCGATTGCGATTGAGGCCGAGCGTCCCGGCTTGAGTGCTGTGCCGTCGTGTGAAGCAACCGCCTCACCATCCTTGAGCAGCTCAACTTTCCAGCCATCTGCCTCAAAACCGCCGTTATTTTTGACAAGGGCCGTGAAAACGCCAGTCTCTCCTACCCTTACACGCTTGGGAGCCACGAATGAAGTCATCTCCAGGTCGTAGGCGGTTCTCTCCTCTATATTTATATTGTCGATATAGATGGGACCTCCGCCGAAACCATGACCGAGGAACGCGAACTGCACGCGGTCTTTGCCAGCCATTGAATATAGAGGCACCTCACACTGAATCCATGCGTTCTCCTTGCCGTAACGGTGGAACTCGGCACCCTCGATGGGTGTGAACTCTCCGTTATCGGATGCTGCCTCAACTAAAATATAGTCGTCGCGGTAGCCGCCGTTGGTAGCGGGATTGGTGGTATAGTATGTTTCATGGAACATCCAGAATGTAAGCACCGGATTGAGAAGTTCGCTCATGTCGATTGAGGGGGAGATGAGTCGTCCCTTAGCCGGATCTTTCATCTTTCCTACCTGAGAACTGTTGAAACGGATGAATCCCTTGTCGGTATCCTGAGAAGCTATTATGATCTCATCGCCTTCCGGATTGTCATCAGTCACGTTGTCGGCAGTGACGGCCTGCTCGATCGGTCCCCATTCGGGCTGGTAGTTGGCATCCTCGAAGTTGAAGACCACCTCCTGACTCCAGGGACCTGTCATATATGTCTTGTTGGCGAATGATTCGGCGAACGGCATTGACAGAGCCTTACCATAGTTGAGAGTAGCACTCTTTGAAGGGGCACCCAAACCTGCACCGCTGCGACCCACCACCTGATAGGAGACATTCACCTGTGTGTCGTCGCCAAGTTCAGAATCCACAAACTCAGTGCCTTCAACCATTCCGAGAGATGTGAGGTTGCCGTCAACCACACGTGAGAGCTGATACTTGAGGCCTGCTATATTGACATACTCACCGTGTACGCCGCCCTCGGGAGCATCCCACGACAGAGCAATCTTACCTTCGTCGTTGAGGGCTATCGCGATATTGCTTACTGCCAAAGGCACATCCTCGCCAATCCACACCTGCTGAGTGGAGGCCGGACCCTCACCCGAACCGTTCATGGCGCGGGCAACATACCATGTCTCGCCATCGAAGGGATCGCTATCGACCGCCGTGCCAACCTCGCCGGCAGCCATATCCTCGGAGGTGAAGAAGGGTGTCTCCTCATCCTCTCGATAGATATTTACCTTTACTGTGCCTTTAAGTTCATTTCCCTCCGCATCTGTTGAAGGAGCGGTGAAAGAGAAAGTCGCCTTAGCCTCCCCGTTCTCACCCGGAGTGACAGAGAACGCATCGAGTTCACCCGGAGCGGTGGCTTTCTGAAGAGCCTTTATTCCAAAGTTGCGGAAAACGAGGCGTCCGCTCTGTTCAGCCGGTCCACCTTTTGTATAAGTCACATTTTGAGCTGTTGTATGCGCGCCTATATAATATGTTCCGGTTGAAGGAGCGGTGAAAGTCGCTGTAAACGATTCAGAATTCTTTGTAGGAAGTTCGGAAGTTGCACTATATTCCGGTGGATAGGAAGCAAGTATCATCCCGTCAGACTCAGGTTCTGTAAGACTTGTGACCAACTTTAAGTCTACAGGAATAGCTTTTGCCGACCCACTATCACCATAGAATAGATACGTGATTTCATACTGTGTTCCCTCTTCAAGATCAAAGGCCGGTGAAATCACCCAGTCGTCGGCGGCTCCATTCTGGCTGCTGAGAAGATTGAAACGGAGATACGAATTATTCGATTGCCATGCCCAGCACTTTGCACCGAAATTATCACCGTCGCCATTCACATCCACAATAGTCCATGTGTTGTAATTGGATGAGTTGAAAGTGATTTCGTATGGCAGTTCCTCTGCCCCGTGTGCCCGGATACCCGTTGCAAGCACTGTCGCGCACAACAGGGAGGAAATCCGGATTGTCTGTAAAATCTTTGCCATAGGCTATAGTATTATGAAAGTATTGTTTCTGTATATGTGTTCTTATTTCAAGAATTTCTTCCCTTTCCCGGATATGATTATACCCTTTGTATTTTCAGTTGTCTTCACTCCGTCAATGGTGTAGTAATCATCCAAGTTATCTTCATTTTCTACCGGTGTAATCCCAATTCCGGTCTGGAGATCCTTCTCCACCATCATCACCGGGCCGGCGGAGTTGACATATCCTTTCGCCTCGACAGAATAAGCGTAATCAAGGTCAGGATCATTGACTGTGACCCGATGGCTGGTGACGCCATGCTCAAGATGTGCGTCCAGTTCATTTATGGGATTGAGGTCGATGACGGTAGCATCCTGCACTAATGTGATGTTATCTATCCTCACGCTTTTTCTGCGAGCCACCGAGAAACGGATGTCTCGCGCCTCTGTTCCTTCGGGAACCGTGACTTTATAGACGGTATAGTCTTCCGTAGGAATAAACTCATCAAGCACGTTCTCTCCAACCGATACGGTCAGGGTGGCGGCGGCACTGCCGTTCTGGGCGGTGCGGAGTGTCAGGACTCCACCCGGAGTGAGGTCAATTTCGGGAGAGATGAGAGTGGAGGCTGTGTTTCCGCCCAGTGTGAGAGCACTGTTGTTGATTTCTCCGGAACCTTCTATCCGCCAGGTCTCGGGCATTGAGGCAAAGTCCTCATCGAGAGTCGGCATATCCTCGACAAATGTCTTCTCAACACTGTAAACCCTCAACTTATAACCCTCCTCGGCATCGGGATGATGTTCCCAGTTTGCAGTGAATCCATCGGCAGTTACCTCCGTTGCGGATTTGGTATTGACAGCAACTTTATTGTCCGAACCACCCATATAGTCGAAGGTGATCTTTCCGGCCAGTTCCTTGATGTTAGTGACAGGACGGGCAGTAGGGCGGTTATCCCAGTTTTTCATTGAAGGTTCGGTGTAGTCGGTAAATTCGGTCTTCAATTGGCGTCCGGGGAAGGGAGTGTCAAGAGAAGACTTTGAACCATCATTTCCCGATGCCTTCTCTATCTCAAGGCACTGATGATTGGCATTCGAATTGACTGCATTATAATCCAGTTCCCAGGCCATAGCCGGAGAGATGTTCATATTCTGATTACCCACCGTGACATTGAACGTTGCATCGGGCCGACGGTCGATATGCCACACGAGAAGACCGTGGGAAGGAATAAAGCGGTCGTAGGTGCTACGCGTCTGCTGGCGGTTCTCGAGGAGGAAGAATTCATCAGGGTGTGCGGTGGGAATTTTCACTGACTTACCGGCTTCATGAATAGCTTCGAGCTCCACGCTCTGCGGGCGGGTGATCTCCACAGGATCGGCCCAGCCGAGCAGCCACCTTTCAAGCGCGGTGTATCCTGCCGGGACAGCACCGCAATTGCGTGTTTCCGGAAGATAGGAGCCGGAGGCCATGATGTCCCAGCGGTCGGGGTGATTTCCTGATCCGTCCACACTATAGTTCACGTCGTAGGTATCGGGCAGACCAAGGATATGACCGAATTCATGACAGAAGGTGCCTATCGCGGCTACATCCTGACCTGTGGAGCCGTAAAGTTCGGCGCAACAGCCGTAGCTGTTCAGCAGTTTGCCGTCAAAGGTACGCATATCCTCAGGTATTCCCAATGAGGATATATGCTCCGCATGGGGCCATATCCAGGCAGCCTTGTTTCCGGCGAAGTTCTCCCCATATCCGGCATAGAAGAAATAGATGTTGTCGATCATGCCGTCGCCGTCAAGATCATATTCGGTAAAATCTACCTGAGAATCCAGTTTCCGGCATAGTTCGATGGCAAGCTCATAGGCTCTCATGTCGTCACCGTTCTGGTCGTTCTCCCCATAGTAAGTGGCTGGCTTATCCGCACGGATTGGGCCATAGACATCAAATTGTGGAGAGAACTTGCCAAGCGACTGCGCCCGGAAATAGTCGGCGGCGGAGCCGATGTGCTCGCGGCGGTCGAAGCCGGGAAGGTTCAGCATCTCGTCAAATTCCTTTTTAACGTCGGGAGTCACAAACGGAATGTCCGGGAAATCAACCAGCACTATCATGGTGCGTGGATTTCCGGTTCTCGGGAAAGATGTGATTGACGTTTCAGATGATTTCACTCTTTTGCTCCTTCTTGAACGCATCTCCTTGAGGCGGTCGCTCCCCTGCCTGTTGGTCGGAAGCCAAAAACCATTTTCGTCAAGGCGAAGTTCCATACCCCGGGAATCGACTGTCACATGGCCATGCTCGTCACCGATGAGGGAGACTTCAATTCGGGTTCCGTCAGGTTGCGTCAGGATTGCCTTGCCGGGATAAGCCGGCACTGCGAGAGCCTTGACAGGAAGAAGAGCGGAGATTGCGAGTATAGAGTAAAAAATTTTCATAGAGTTCGTATATGGAAAAACATTCCCCAATTTGTCACCGACAAACGAGGTATGGTAAAAAAATTCAAGCATCCGACAGTTTATCGGAGCAAATTGCTATTCTGCAAATTTATATCAGGCAATTGTCTTTCTCAATAACATAAGTTAACAAACGCAAGAGGGAGTGCAGAAACAGGGATTTTTATAATAGTGTGATTACAGGGAATGAGGGGTATCAGTTTTTTTGAATCACCCTTTCAGCATATTGGCTTTTATACGGCTCAGGTGGACACAGGAGATTCCGAGATAAGAGGCCAGCACTTTGTCATTGACAGCCTGAATTATCTCCGGTCTTTCCTTCAGAAGCCACATATATTTTTCGGTGGCATTGGCATTGAAGCCGTCATTTCTTCTTTCGTTGTAGCATATCCTCAATCCGAAACTACCCATTATCCAGCGGCAGAACTCATGGTTTTCATCTATATGGCGGTCGAAGTCTGATTTTTTTATCCGGTATAGCTGAGTTTCGGTACAGGCTATGAACTGATATATCGAAGGGAGGCCGAGGGTGTAGCATTGCGAAGAATAGAACATTGTGCCGCACACTCCGAACCCGACCGTTATTTCCGAACCGGCCCCGTTCACCACTGTGCCGCGGATTATTCCATCCTTTACGAAATAGATGCTGTCATCCTTTGAATCGTAGGGAAGTATTACCTGATTCTTGGCATATTTCAGGGTTTCGCTGTTGTTCAGCAGAAAAGCTACGATATTCTCGGATAAAGGATAAATCGATTCATCACGAAGGGCAATTGCAAAATCACTGGTCATCATTGTGTGTCAATTCATTAAGTTAAGGTAGGAAGAAAAAAGCAGAGTGAGTAAAAAACCGTTTCTATTAATTTTACAAAATTAATAAAACATTCGGATTAAATAAAAAAATTCTGTTTTTTTCACTATTTTAGTCTAAATAATCATGGAGATTGTCTCAATGAAGGCCTAACTGCTACACATTTCGCTTTTTCCACAAAACGGTTGCACATTTCAATCTCCTCGGCTCATACCCTAATAATTGATGCAGCATTAAGCATTTCTAACCGAGAAGCACGTCGAGAGTCATCATGAGGAGGAAACCGATTGCAAAGCCGATGGTACCTAAATTGGAATGTTTACCTTCCTGGGTTTCAGGAATCAGTTCCTCAACCACCACATACATCATGGCACCTGCGGCAAAAGAGAGCAGATAGGGAAGAATCGGCAGCACTATCGAGGCAAGCAGTATTGTAAGGATCGCTCCTATGGGTTCAACCACACCGCTTAGCGTACCCATCAGGAAGGATTTCCACTTGGTGTTTCCGGCACTTCTTAACGGCATTGACACAATAGCGCCTTCCGGGAGATTCTGGATTGCGATGCCGAGCGATAATGCCACGGCACCGGCCATCGGAAGATAGGAACTGTGATCCATGGCAGCGGCGAGCGCGACACCGACGGCCATACCTTCCGGAATATTATGAAGGGTTACGGCAAACACCAGTTTGGCTGTGCGCGATATCCGCGACTTGGGACCCTCGCTTTCGTTACTGTCAATATGCTGGTGAGGGATGATCTCATCAAGGAATAAAAGAAACAGGATACCTATCAGAAAGCCGACTATCCCCGGAAGGATGCTCATGAATCCGGTCTTGCCAGTCATTTCGATTGATGGTATGAGAAGAGACCACACCGATGCGGCAACCATGACACCGGCCGCAAACCCTGTAAGTAATTTCTGCAAACGCTGGGGCATAGCCTTCCTGATAAGGAAAACACATGCCGATCCAAGCATAGTGCCAAGAAATGGCAAAAGAAGTCCTATGGTAATGCCGTTCATATCCTTGAAACGATTTTACCTGATTTATAGTTTAATTTGATTCAAACCGATACTTGTCTGAACCCAACCACCCCATCACCGCCTATCGCCCGGTTCTTCGGACAAGCTACAATGGTTTGTCTATAAAGAAACTATTCACTAACTTTAGGTTGCCCTTAGGATTATTTTGGAAGGTAGCAGAAAGGAGCTTTTATGAATGACAGACCGGCGTTGGATAGAAACTTAGATAGCAAGACATTTCTTGATTACTACTATCTGAAAGAGGAATTAACATGCTTTTGCAGAGAAAATGGTATTCCCTCTACAGGAGGGAAAATAGAGATAACAGAAAGGATCGCTTATTTTCTTGACACAGGAAAGATCTTATCTGCTGCCACTGTAAGTAAGAAAGCTCCGGCCGTTACAACCATCCGCGAAGATACAGTAATTGAGCCAAACTTTACCTGCTCTGAAAGACATAGGGCATTTTTCAAAGAACATATAGGAAACGGTTTTTCGTTCAACGTAATTTTTCAAAGATGGTTAAAAGCCAATCCCGGAAAAACCTATTCGGAAGCAATCAAAGCCTATCACCGGATTCTTGAGGATAAGAAAAAGGGAGGAACGAAAATAGACAGGCAGTTCGAGTATAACACATATATCCGTGACTTTTTTGCCGACAACAAAGGGAAGTCGTTAGCCGACGCAATCAAGTGCTGGAAATATAAAAAGCAATTACCGGGACATAACCGTTACGAACGGTCTGATCTTCGTGCAATAGATGTGTAAAGGGCTGCTAATAGCAGCCCCGATTTCCTAAAATATAAATTCTTCTTATTATCTTACTATCGTCTTTTTGCCGTTGATGATATAGAGGCCGGGAGCGAGAGGCATGTGAGTTATCCTGCGACCGCTCGGGTCATAAATGATTTCCTCTTTATTATCGTCGGCAGTCACACCGTCTATACCGGTAGAGGATTCCAGGGATATGGTCAATGTCACTTCCCCATTACCTAAAAACTGCCGGAGGTTGCTTGCTGTGGCTCCATCAATCTTTCCCAGACGCGTGTAGCTCCAGGAGTTCGAGCCATAGAAGATGACCATCTGGTTGCCTTGATAGAGCATTATGTCGCCGGGTACGGTAGTTATCTGCGTATTGGATGTGGGCAGTGATTTCGGTAACGCGCCTACTTTCTCAAAGCCACCGTAATCACTCATACGTATGGTTATGTCTCCCTGTCCGAGCAATTTCGTTAACTCGCGTGTAGCTTCGTTGTCGGTCAGTGTTGCGGTCATGGTGTTTCCGCCAACCTTAAGCATGACTTTTGTCTGTGAAGATGCCATAAATGAAATCAATGTCATTAAAGCGATAAAAAGTGTTCTACTCATGCTCTCATATCTGTTTGATTGCCTTTGCCGGAAGTCCGCCGACCACGGTGCGGGGCGGAACATCCTTATTGACTACCGCACCAGCCGCGATGACAGCACCTTCACCGATGGTGACACCCTGAAGGATAGTAACGTTGGCTCCGATCCACACCTTGTCGCATATCTTCACCGGAGCCGGAATCATATCGGCACGACGGTCGGGATCCATTACATGATTGAGAGTGGCTATGACGCAGTTATGGCCGACAAGAACGTCATCGCCGATGGTGATGCCGCCCTGATCCTGAAATTTGCATCCGGAGTTGATGAATACCCGCTTCCCTATTCTGATGTTTTTTCCGCAGTCGGTGTAGAAAGGGGGGAAGAGTCCGAAACTCTTGTGAATTTCTGTGCCCGTTAGTTCCGACATCAAAGCTACTATCTCGTCGTGGGTATGATAGGCGTTGTTTATCTCCATCGTTATGCGAATCGCCTCCTGACTGAGCTCGTGCATTTTTGCGTGGATAGGACTTCCACCGGGAATAACCTCCCCCGAGTCCATTATCTCTATAAATTCTTTTGTGGTCATATTATTTATGCTCAATCAATTATTCTATTGTTTTAATCCATTCAGCCACTTCCTCTTGAGAATAGTCGTTCATGACCTTGCCCTGTTTGAACACTGCTTTGGGGGCTGAGACACGCAGGTCTTTTTCTGTTTCACCGATGGGGCTGCCGCCTGAAGTGGCAAACGGTATGATTGTCTTTCCTGCGGTATCATACTGTTCAAGGAAAGTATTGACGATTGTTGGTGCGGTGTACCACCAGATTGGAAATCCTAAATAAATGGTATCATATTTTTCAAAGTTCTCCACATGTTTTTTTACACCGGGACGTGTTGAGCGGTCCTTGGATTCCCTTGTACCTCTCGCACTGTCGTTCCAACCGTCGAGATCGGCTTCTGTATACGGTTGTTCCGGTTCGATTTCAAATAAATCGCCGTTGGTAGCTTTCGCAACCTTTTCAGCGAGAGACCGGGTGTGACCCTGAGCGGAGAAATATGCGACGAGCACTGATGAATCTTCACCACTTTGTGATGACTTGTCACTGTTGCTTGCCGCACACGCACTTAGTATGCACATGCCGGCAGCCATAAAAATTGCCATTAATTTCTTCATGTCTTTCCTTTTCAGTTTATATTGATATAACCAATTTACCGATTGCAAATTTAGCATGGGACTTCCATAAATACAGACCCATATTTTGGTAATGCAGACCTAAATCGCTGATAATTGATTTTTCAGATAAATCTGAGATGACAGATTCAAGTCGGCTCCAATAACACGTATCTACCATCGTTTCTGGTAGCGCACTATGTTATCAAAATGAGTGGGTAGAACGGTATTGGCATACTTCATCTCATCTTCTGAAACAAGTATGCGTTTTGCGTCGGCAACCTGATGTAATCCGCAGGCATTGTAGATCCTGATGTTCCTTATCAGTTCTTACCAGGTGTCTGATAACTCGGCGTACCGTGCTCCATTTCGGGAAGATTGCAAAGGGTCTTACTGAACTAAAGCTCAAAAGGATTATAACAAAAGAAGCGAGTGCTACGATGAGCAACCAGCCGTAAATTTCTTTCATGGATACCACCAAAGCCTGGGTTTGTACCATTCCATATAACTGGCCGGTTGTGGCGAGGGATATGTCGGGATTGGTATCCAGCAGGTTCGCTCCAAGCAAAGAGGCATTTTTCGCCATAGTATGACGTAAGAACTCACCGATTACCGCCGGTCCGAGAGTCGCACCCATCACAGCACCGGTAAAACCATTGATGGTCAGAGCCTGCGGAAAAACCTGAAAAGGCAACCCACTCTGTACTATGGAGGTCAGGAACACGATTGAGATTATAACCGCTGCCATTCCTCTGAAAAAGAGAGGAATGAAAAGCATTTCTTTCTCAACGCCATAATCAATGAAGAAGTAGAAGTATCCGAGATATACAGCAGCAAGAGCAAATGCGATCGCAGTCATCGTCTTGTATCTCCATTTTCTCAAGGCGAATGTGAGATAAGTGAATGTGCATCCGGCAATGATACCGGCAAACACATACCAATTGAGGTCTATAAGGTTCGTCTCGTCAAAGCCGAGAATATTCTCAGCATAGCTGTGTTCAAAAACATGCTCGGTAGCTATGAGCGTGAAGAAAACAAGATATACGCAGGTGGCACGGATTACATTGCGGTTCTTCATTGCCCTAAAACTGATATACGGATGATGCAGGAATGACGCACGCCAGAGATTGATACAGAGACAGGCAATGCCAATAAGGGTAGCGCCCCTTATCTCTATGGCATCCCACCAATCGAAATAGTTGCCATACACACAGATGAATGTAAAGCACATCATAAACCCGGCCCACAGTATGGCTCCGATCCAGTCGATGCCGAGCAGGGGTATGAACATCGGTCCACGCACAGGTTTAACAAGTATCAGGACCATCACCATCATCAAGGCGAGAAACCCGACCATAATCCACTGCATATATTCCCATTGCGAGAAAAATGCAGTATATATTGTAGCGATTCCGCTAAGCTGTATCACGCTGTCGACAATCAGATAGACGTAACAGAAGAAAATCGCCATATCCCTTACAGGCGTCAGCCAAAGCTGGATGGTGGAATTACAGGCAAGGGTAGCCTGCATACGAAACCATCCTGCCACAAAACATGTAACCACAAGTAAGGGCACTGATGTGGTATTGGCGCAGATCACATTCGCTGATATGAGAACCATTGCTGAGACAAGCAGTTGGGTACGAGTTGAGAAGCGGAACTTGATACGGAACATCACTGCAAAGTTTATAGCGAGTCCTATGAGCGAAGCGTATCCTGCCATCAGGATATCCTCCTGCATCAGTGCTGTTGTCCCGACCATATCGGATGCGGCGGCGAGGTACACCCCACCCGAGAACTGTACTATCAGGACAAAGAATATAAACAGATACGGTTTCAACCATCTTGGAATGTAATTCGGGACTTCCGGTATATCAAACGGCCCCGATGGAGCATGCCAGTCTGCCATATCAATACTTTACGCTACATTCCACATTCATTCCGGCACGCAACTTTGCCATATCCTCAGATTTGTTGCCGGCACTGAATTCAATCCTGACCGGCACACGCTGACGCACCTTTACGAAATTACCTGCCGAATTGTCCTGAGGCAAAAGCGAGAGGGATGCTCCGGTAGCGGTGGATATGGATTTCACCTTACCGTTGAATATCACTCCCGGAATCGCATCCACCTTTATCTCGACATCACTGCCCGGATCGATGTGTTGGAGCTGAGTCTCCTTGTAATTGGCGGCAATCCAAATATCCTGTGAATCAACAATGTCAAGCAGTGTCTGACCGGGCTGTACGAGCTGGCCGACCTGTATCTCCTTCCGGGAGGTGTAACCGTCGCAGGGAGCCGTAATGACTGTGTAACTTAGATTTAATTCCGCTGTCTCCAGCAATGCTTTTGCCAGTTCTATCCCGGCTTCAGACTGGGAAATCCGCTGACGGTTTATGTCCACCACTGCCGAGGTCGCCGATCTTTGGCGTGAAAGCATCTCATAGCGGGCTTTCTTCGCCTCATAGTCGGTCTTTGCTCCCTCATATTGCTGGCGTGTGACGGCATCCTGTGCCAACAACTTCTCGTAACGGGCAAGGTCGGTAGCAGCCATTTCCATAAGCACCTTCGCCTCTGCGATTGAAGCCTCGCTGACTGCTACATTGGCTGAAGCCGAAGTTACAGAGCGGTCTGCTACATCGCGACCTGCAACCGCATTCTGATAATCAGCCCGGGCACGCGCCACGTTAAGCCGCATATCGGCATCGTCAATGATTATCAGGGTGTCGCCCTTTTTCACCGGCTCATACTCGTTGAAGCGGATTTCTTTGATGTAGCCCTGCACACGGCTGTTGACGGGAACTATCTGCTGACGCACCTGCGCGTTGTCTGTAAATTCGACATTTCCAAGGTGAACAAACCTTGAGAGAACCCAGATGGTGGCTGCGGCGATAACTGCGACTGTAATGATATAGGAGAGTATTTTCTTGCTGCGATGTTTCATATCTTTCCTGTGATGAACAAGAGTTTGTAATAATAGTAAATGATATTTATCCGTGCGTTTACGAGCTGCTGCTCCGCTTCCAGTTTTGAATTTGCGGCATCAAGCATGTCGGTTATCAGAGCCATATCCGCAGAATATCGGGTGGAGGTGGTTCGGTAGTTTCGCTCCGCAAGTTCCACGCTTTTTTGCTGGGTTTTAAGTTCTTCGTATGCTTCGAGATAACGGACGTGATCGGCATTTACGGCCAGCATCACTTCCTCGCGGGTTGCTTCGAGTTGCTCAAGGGCTTTCCGTGTCTCTACACGACTCTTGGAAAGAGACTTGTTGCTTTTGTAGAGTGAAGAAATGTTATAGTTTATACCGACCCCGACATACCAATAACTTAGATTACGGTTGATGGGAGGGACCTCCACAAGAATAGGCCCGTCGATGCTCCATCCCGCCTGAAGTCCTATCTTAGGCAGACGTTCCGAACGCACAAGAGATTCCGCCTTCCTGCTTATATCGACACCCGAACGCGCAAGGCGCAACGAAGGAGAGTTTGCCTCAGCCTCACCCTGCCACCAAACCACGCCTTCCTTAGGCAGTGACCGAGTCAGGATAGCACTGTCCGGGACAATGACCGTACCTTCAGGAAGTCCGGCTGTTGTGACCAGATTGGTATTGAGGATGTCGATTGTGTTGTTGATTTTCACCAGCTGCAGCTCAAGATTGGATACAAGCAGCTCATATCTTGTGATGTCGTTCTGCAATGCCGTTCCCTGCTCATATCTCGCCCTCATCTC
>CAMWXH010000060.1 GCA_947178165.1 uncultured Porphyromonadaceae bacterium
TTATAGTATCATTACAACAGTTTATAATAGATAGATTTCATAGTTTCCCTCTTTTTCATTATCTTTGTCCTACCGACCCAATCGGTATTAGTTTGTATATAATCGCCTAAATAGATATGGCACTACCGATTAACATAGAAGATCTTCTCCTCAAGAAGAAGGTGGAATCCAATCGGATTGAGTTTAAGGCAAGTTGGAATCCAGATAAGATCTACCATACAATATGTGCGTTTGCTTCCGACCTTGAAAATGCCGGGGGTGGCTACATTCTCGTGGGGGTCGAGGAAGAAAATGGAATTGCCAAACGTCCTGTCAAAGGTGTTGACGAAGCTGAGATTGACAGGATACTCAAGGATATGGTAGGATATGATGCAAAGATTTCACCATCTTATCTATGTAAGGTTTCTCCTGAAGAAATTGATGGCAAGACCATCCTTGTCATTTGGGTTCCCACCGGCATCCATCGACCTTATTCCGTAATGGAAAGTGTTGTTGCCAAGAAATCTGTGCCGAAATTCTATGTAAGAAGCAAGTCTTCAACTATTGAGGCAAAAGGTGAAATCCTGGATGAAGTAAGGGAACTGGCCAACCGCGTGCCCTTTGACGATAGAGGGAATGATAAAATTAGTATTGATGATATTTCCGGCATCAGAGTATATGAACATCTGAAATCAGTTGGCAGCAAACTCATGGATGAGTTTGGTAGTAAATCTCTGATGGAAATTCTTGACGAAATGGATTTAACCGTCGGACCAATCGAAAACCGCCAGATTAAAAATGTAGCGGCTATGATGTTTTGCGATAATCCGGAAAGGTTCTTTCCGGTTACCCAGGTTGATATTATTCATTTCCCTGAAGGAAGCATTGAAAATCCTGATGTCATGATTGAAGTTCCCAAAATTATCGGCCCTGTGCCAAAGATAATTAATGAGACCCTATCGTATCTCCGGACCAATGTCATAAAGCAACGAATTACGAAACCATCTGATACAGAAAAATCCATTAAGGTATTCAACTATCCTTATCAGGCGTTTGAAGAAGCAGTGGTAAATGCTCTGTACCATCGTGACTACATGGAACGCGAACCTGTTGAGATTACGATAGAACCGACACACGTCGATATACTCAGTTATGCGGGTCCCGACCGCTCTATAAGTGCGGAAGCGATCAAGGAGGCTAAGAAACTAAAGGCCAGAAGATACAGGAACCGTCGGCTTGGTGATTTTCTTAAGGAACTTGGACTTACAGAAGGCCGTGCCACGGGAATTCCAACCATTCAAAAGCATCTTAAACTCAATGGCAATGCTCCGGCTACAATCGAAACCGATGATGACCGCACCTATTTCCTCATGACTATCCCTTGTCGAGAAGATATGATTGGCCACAATGAGATAGATGCATCTGATCAAGAAGATAATTCCACTAATCTTAAAAGACTTAGAACGCAACTTACCAATGTACTTGCAAATAATGATTTACAAGTTTATATTAGTGATAATGTGGATATTAACCTACTTGTCAATAAACTTGCAAATCTAATTTCAAAAGCATATTTACAAGTCTGGGAAAAGGCGGAAACCGATCAGTCATTGATGATGGCAGATGTAGTGAAAATGTTTCTAAGCCTTAAGACAAAGAGTCTCACTTCGTCCGAATTGCTTAATCAATCAAATATAGACAGTCTATATAAACTTCGACGCCATATCTTAGAACCTGCAATCTCAGCGGGATATATTGAAATGTCCAATCCTGAGAAACCGACAAGCTCAAAACAGAGATACCTCTTAACTGAGGTAGGAAGAAGTTTATTCAGAGTATAAAATGTGTAGTAAATTATAGGATAAGCATTTTGGATAATAAAACCGGGAGACCCGCTTTGCGGATCCCCCGGCTAATTTATTTCATCATTGTCTTGCCTCCCACTATATACACTCCCTTCGGGAGATCGGAAAGAGGATTTGCGGAATCTGCATTCCGGCGCACGAGGATTCCATCGGCTGTAAACACATCTGATGAGGACACAGAGGATGCATTGCCGGGCGAAAAGATATCAGTTATCCCCGAAGCTCCACCCTTGAGGTTCCACGCCTCAAGGCTTTTGACAGCGGTGGGTGCCGTGGCAAACGCCTCTATCCCATCGGCATCAGCCGCAGTGGGGAATACGCGGATGCTCGTTGCCCAACGGTTATTCACAAATATATCAAGCACTGAGCCGTCAATGAATACGTTAAGCGTAACCTCCTCCCCTTTCTTCAGCAAGGCTGGCAATGAACATGTATAGACTCCATTGAACACATTATCGTCGTTATGATGACGTTCGAGACCGCTCAAATCAACCGTGAGACGCGAGTTGGCAGTGTTTATGCTGACTTTCCCCTCGCCTGTAGCCCCCTTGAAGATGTTGAATCCAAATTCTGAAGAATCAGCTTCAGCCACAATAAGGAGCTCTGCCTGACGCCCCGTCACCGGAGAAAGGCTCTCAACGCCATTCAAAGTGAAGTTCCCCTTGGAATATCCATTAGATGCACGCATTCCCTTGAGCCCTTCGTATGGTTTCTGCGAAAGGTTGCCATCTCCATCGATGCTCCATTCGCGTGGAAGCGAATAGCAATGAGCCCAACCTAATTCATGATTGATATGGCCGGGAAGCTTGTCAGGCACGATACCCAAAGCTATTGTCTTGCCATTCTCCTGATAGATTGAGGGCGAGAGTAGGCCGTAACCCTCCTTGCTTATGAGTTCCACTCCGCGCGGATAGATTGATTTGGAATCCGCAGCGAATGTACCGTCAGCGTTTATATCACCCGTCCAGTAGAGCGTACGCACTCCGCCCATCATATCAAGAGGAGTGGCTGTGAAAAGCCATTTTCCATCGGCCATCTTGGTCACATTGGGCATCTCCCAGAAACGTCCTGCCATTGTTGCATTCGGAGCAGAAAAGAAGGTGGCTCCATCATTGGTCCAGCGTCCGTTCTCATAGCGATGCAATGTGGCCACACCCTTGTTATCTTTAGAGCTTCCCACGATGATATATGCCTTGTCGCCGTTGCGGAAGAAATATGGATCGCGGAAATCATCAGACAAGCCGGCCGGACGGCCGTTGATAAGAGGGTTCGAAGGATTCTTTTCCCACTCGATTAGCGAATCATCCACAGGGTTGGCCTGAGCTATGGTTGCCTTGGCATAATCCACGGCCGTATATATTGCCGATGGCTTGCCACCGGTGAGCCGTTCGTCGCTGAACACCGCGCCGCTCCAGCATCCCTTGAAATCGTATGATGCCTCGGGAGCGAATGCTATCTTCTCCTCACGCCAGTCGTAAAGGTTCTCGCTTGAGATGTGCCCCCAATGCAGGCGCGCCATGTAAGGTCCATTGGCATTCTTCTGGAAGAAAATGTGATATCTCCCATCAGATTTTATCAGGCCATGGCTCTCGTTGGTCCATCCGGCCCCGGGCATTCCGTGGAAACGCGGACGAAGCTTCTGCTCCGCAAAGCGTGAGGCCGGAATGGAGAGATTGCATTCATTCTCAGCCTTCATCCCCTTTATTGCATCCTGGGAAAGAGCCTCATCCCAAATCTTGAATTCATCCACAATGCCGTTGAAGGCTTGAAGATTGAAAATACCATAAGCCTTCCGGTCGCTAATTCCATGGCCGAAACGAAGCTGACCGCTGAAAGCCTTCGGCTGACCGCTGAATTTCATAGAGTTTGATTCCAGCCCATTGCAATAGAGTGTAAGGCGCCCGGTCTCTCCGTTGAGAACAGCCGTAAGGTTATTCCATTGGTATGCCGGAACGGCACTATAGCTTTCCACGCTTTTAACCCCCTCCTCGTCATAGAATTTGAACTCCACTTTTCCATCAATGCCGATATAAAAGCCGAATCCCTTCTTTGCATTCTCATCAAGGCAGGATACAATGGTTGCCTTCTCCTTCGTACGCACATCAATCTCGACAATAGGATAGCAAGGCACAGCCATCCATACCGATGCAGTCATCGATTTTGAGCCACCATCGAAAATATTATTGAGTGCCGCGTCAACGTATGTGCTGTAGCCATCAAACATCAGGCCATCTCCAACTGCGCCGGCAACCGCCTCGGCACCAAAATTCCCTTTCACATCAAATTTATTGCCGGTCACCACATCGGCAATCTGGCCGGATTTAACATCCATAGGAAAATGAGCCACAACCCCTGCCATGGAAGGGAGAACACTGGCAAGAGCGAGAGAGAGAGTAAGTTTTCTTATCATATTTCTTCTTTTTAATCTTGTCGCATCATGTTTTATCATGTTTTATCATGTTTCATCATGATTCCTCATGTTGCATCATGACTTCTCTTGATTCAACGAAATCAAGCTGTTAAAATTGTAGTTATCAGATGTTAAAAATCGCGGGAGGAACCCTATCGGGCATCCTCCCGCGGAGTCTGATCATGATTTTGATGCTTATTTCAGTCTTAATGTTCGTTTATCAAAGAGAATCCTTATTTCAGATAATCTCTTCTCCAGAGACAATCCTTATTTCAGATAATTGATGATGTTTTCAGTGAGTTTGATGATATTGCCCTGATAGGGATTGACACCTGAATTCTGATTCCATTCATAGGCCGCAAGACCCATAGCCACGCAACGACCATGAACAGCATTACCATAGAAATCAACCATACCAGCGATACAATGATCTCTTACCTGACCCCAAGTAGCGAGCACGAGAGAATTTGTTGTGACTTCAAAATTCTTAACCACATCACGCTGTGTGCCTTTGCCATAGATATTGCAATCCCAAAGACAGTTGTGGTCTTCACGCACGCCCGGGCCGATGAGAGGCAGAGAGGGGTAAGGATATCCGTTAACCACCTCCAATGTCAGATCTTTGAAGATAGCATGTTCGGTCCGGTCGTAGAAGCCTTGATCGGCACCAGCCTTGTAATCCCAACCGAGATAAAGATTTATTGACCACACGTCATCACCGGAACCGCCTGCACCATTGCCATACACTGTCGGAGGCATATTCTTTGGAACAAATTCCAAGGGAACAGTGAGCTGAGTTGCCATATTTGAGAGGAAGAGGCTACCGCCGTTGGCAGAGTAGGACTTGAGCGCCTCGATTGTTTCAGGAGCGGCGATGTCGCCGGGAAGGTTCTCCCACCCTAACGGGAGGTCAACGCGATCCACCATAATCCACATCACCGAGTAAAGGGCCGGATCATAATCTGCAATCTCAGAAGGATGACAGAAATATGTGTTGGGCTGCTGCGCGAACCACTGAGCCGCCGCAAGCTCGTCATCATCTTTCAGGTCATTATAGGTGGCTGCATCAGAGGGGAGGAGGAAGAGGATGTTAGGTTCTACGTAAGGGATAGTAGCCTTCACATCAACACCCGGAGAGAAGTAATAGGTGTCATACACGGCCTCGACGGTATATGTATGGGTTGCCTCCATAGGCTGAGCCTTCAATGTATAAGAGGTAACCTGACCATCAACTATGAATGCAGAGCTTTCTACACCGTTTGTCATGATTCGAACGCCTGTGACACCAACCTGTGTGGGGAGAGTCCAGCTTAAGGTCACAGAACGGCCATCAACATCACTCTTAAGGTTGGTCACACCCTCGAAAGTTTCCTCCGGAAGAGTATATGTAATAGATTTTCCTGTTGAAATGCTTCCGTCGGCGTATGTAACTTTAACTGTATATAACACTTCCTGACCTAAGGGGGTGCCGAGGGCAGTATATATGTATTCACGTGTGGGAGTGAGGTCGAAACGCTCTATCTCCTGGGCATTGCGATAAAGGATACACCCTGTGACATCCTTGTCGGCCGGGAGTGTCCATTTGATCTGTACGGCATGGCTACCGTTTCCGGCAACACTATAGTCGAGCGAGGAAACTGTCGCAAGATCCTCCTTCTCTGAATAGCCGGTTGGGGTAAACTCCGAACAGCTGGCTGCCATAAGGCAGAAACCTGCTGCTATGTATATTAATTTTTTCATTGCTATTATTCTTTGTTTTTGCAAGTTATCTTTATAACCTATCACTTATAGAGGTTTCCGGCATTGTCAACCTGATTCAAAGGAATCGGGCAATAAATATCGGCCTCATTGAGGTGAGCTGAAGAATACTGGAGATAGATTTTAGACTCTCTCTGATAATATGCGTTTACAGTCTCAACGGCATTGCCCCAGCGGATAAGGTCGAACCAGCGATGACCCTCCATAGCGAGTTCAAGACGGCGTTCCATGCGGACTGCTTTGCGTGCATAATCCTGAGTCCAGCCTGATGCTCCATATTCGCGGACAAGATAATGAGCCACCATCGGGTTGATGTCAACCGGAGTGTAGGAAGGATCCACAGAGCGGTTGGCCTTTGAGCGTATCTCATTGATAAGGGTACGTGCCTCATCAAGATCCTTGTTCTGTTCGATCAGAGCCTCGGCCTTCATCAGAAGAACATCTGCATAACGGATGATGATATAGTTAAGAGAGCTTGCACCCCAAGGCACGATACCTACTGTCACGTAAGGGCTATCGGGAGCGGGATAGGGCTTCTTGCCTGAGAACTGGGAATAGTTCTTGAGGTTTCGGCACCATCCCTCGGTATATTCAAGGCCTCTCCAAGGCATGCCGATACGACCGAATGTGAAGTCAACACGGGGGTCAACGTTACCTGCATAGTCTGCATGGTCAAGATTGTCGGCCGGTGCGTCTGCGGCATCGAGATAAGGAAGACCGTTCTCATCTGTGCGGAAAGCATTTGCAAGATCCTGTGAACCGGTATAGAAGTCGTCACCGTTACCGTAAACATCACCCTCAGATACAGTACAGTTCAAACAGTTGTTGAAGTTGAACTGGTCGGGGCTGTTGGCAGAAGAGAACTGCACGGCCATCACCGACTCATACTGGTTGTTCATCTCAGGCTTGGAGATGTCGAGGAAGTTGGGATAAAGCTCATACTGGCCGCTATTTATCACCTCGTCGGCATATTTCTCGGCTGTTGCATAGTCATGGTCGAAGAGGGCGACACGCGCAAGGATGGCGGCTGCCACATACTTGTTGAAACGACCCGGATCTGACTGGCTCTCTACATTGTTGTCAAAAGACTCCTTGAGATCTGCCTTGATGAATCCCATGATCTGCTCCTTGGTATATTCATTGGCACTGCATGCCTGGGGATTCTCAACATTCTCATCGAAATATGGGAATTTGCGGAAAATGCGGTAGAGATCAAAATAATAGTACGCACGGAGAGTCTTCATCTCGGCCACATACTCCTTCTTTGTTTTCTCATCCATCATGGCAGCCGCCTTGATAGCACGGATTGCGGTGTTGCAACGAGAGATGGAGAAGAAGTTGTTACGCCATTTGAAATCGAGAATCGGGTTATCGCTCTGAACGTTTCCGATTGAGAACTCATGCATATAAACTTCATAACCGAGTTCGCCACCACCCTTCTGGGCATCGTCGGAACGGATGTCGAACACCCAGTTGTTAATCGGACCGGCAAACGATTCGTTATTGCCGAAATAGTGGCAGAGGAGAGTAGCGTATGCAGAGGTCATAAGATCGACTGCCTGGTCATCGCCGATCTGCTCATTGAGCATAACCCCCTGTGGCTTGGTGTCGAGAAGGCTGTCGCAGGAAACCATGCCCATTCCGCCGGAAACCGCTAACATGGTCAACACCGATGTCTTTATGATATTTTTTACAGTTTTCATCTTGAAATTAGAATTGGAAGTTAACACCTAAAGTGAATGTACGAGGACGGGGATATGCACCGTTGTCAATGAGTGAACCGTATTCCCCGGGAAGGATTTCAGGATCGAGTCCTTTATATTTGGTCATTGTGAACACGTTCTCAACCTGTGCGTAAACATTGAGGTTTTCGCAAGCGAATTTCTCAGTGATATGGCGCGGCAATGTGTAAGAGAGTTTGAGATATTTCATCTTCATATATGAACCGTTCTGTACATAATAGGTGGAGAAACGAGCCTCGTTGTTGGCATCTGTAAGAGAGAGAGCAGGGATGTCAGTGTTGGTGTTCTGGGGTGTCCAAGCATTGAGGATGTCGGCGGCGTGGTTGGTGTTGGTGTTGGCACGGCCGAAGCTGTAGAGCTGACCCTTCATGCTGTTGATGATATCCTGACCGAAGTCACCGGCGAAGAACATATCAAGGGTGAATGCCTTATATTTGAATGCAAGGTTGATACCCATTGAAACATCAGGATTCGGGTTGCCGATATAGCAACGGTCGGCATCAGTGATCTCTCCGTCACCGTTAAGGTCGCGATACATCAGACGGCCCGGAGCGGCACCCTGCTGGAATGCGTGGTTTGCAACCTCCTCAAGGCTCTGGAAGATACCGTCGCAAACATATCCGTAGTAGATACCCATAGGCTTGCCGGGAACAAGACGTGTGTCGCCACCGATGAACTCCTGCTTGTTGTTAAGGTTGAGCAGTTTGTTCTTATACTGGGAGATGTTGATTGATCCGTTCCAAGAGAAGTCTCCGTATGTAGGAGAGTTATATGCAAGGGTGATTTCCCAACCGTTGTTGCGCATAGAACCTGTGTTCAACCAGATGCTTGCGTTCTCACCTGCAACCGAAAGTGCCGGCGGAATGGTAAGCATATCGGTAGTCTTCTTGATATAGTAGTCGGCAGAAAGAGCCAATGTACCGTTGAAGAACTGGAGGTCGATACCGATATTGTTCTGAGTTGTTGTCTCCCATTTCAGGTCGGGGTTACCGAGTGCGCCGAGAGTAAAACCGGATGTGGTCGTGGAGTTGGTTCCTGTCAAGTCGTATGCACCGTTACCTGTATTGAAGATATAAGTGGTGTAGGCCGGATAAAGGGCCGGGATGTTGGCGTTACCGTTCTGACCCCAAGAGTAGCGGACCTTCATATCGGTGAGGATATCGTTCTCTTTCCAGAAAGGCTCGGCTGTGGGGCGCCATGCAAGTGAGAATGCGGGGAACACACCTGAACGGTGGCCTTTTGCGAAACGTGAATTCTCGTCGCGGCGGATAGTGAATGATGCCAAGTAGCGGTCGGCGAAGTTATAGTCAACCTTTCCGAAGAGTGAGAACACGCTCCACTGAGTCTTGCCGCCACCATTGTTACGTGTGCCTGTACCGGCGCCAATCTGCATGAAGTCAGTAGATTCAGAGGGATAGCCGTCACGGTGAGCGCTGAGGTCCTTGAATGTGTATCCGATAGCCTCTGTACCGAGAAGGACAGAGAGATGATGTTTCTCTACGAATGTTTTGTTATAGAATGCGGTGTTAGTCCATGTCCAAGTGTCGCCCTGTCCGTAAACCTCATCCACTGAGTTCACGTCGGTGGGATTTAGACGGCGGTTGAGTGTCTGGTTCAGATACTGGGAATGCTCGATACCTATGTTAGTTTTCAATGTCAGGTCCTCGATAGGCTTAACCTCAAGGAAGGCGTTGCCCAGGATTCTCCATGAAACTGAAGAGTTATCTGAAGCGTTTGCAATCTGCTGAACAGGGTTGGCAAGGTCAGACTTGATAAGCTGCATCGGGCTTGCCCACTCGCCGTTAACACCCTTTACAGGGAGAGCGGGCATCTGTGAGAGGGCTGTGAACGGAATACCACGGTCGCCGGCTACATCCACACCACGGTTGCTCCAACGTGCCACAAGAAGGTTCTCTCCTACCGCTACATATTTGTTGATATCGAAGCGTGAGTTAACACGGCCTGAGAAACGCTCGTAAAATGTATCTTTGATGTTACCATTCTGGTTGATATAGTTGGCTGAGAAGAGCACTGAGCCTTTCTCTGTGTTGTTAGCGACAGAAGCGGTGAGATTGTTTACCCATGCCGTGCGATAAACCTCATCCTGCCAGTCTGTGCTGGTCAACGGGAAGTTGGGATTGCCGTCGGCATACTGCTGAAGCACAGGTGTCGGGCCGTCACCGTAAAGGATATGTGATGGAGCCATGCCTGAATTTTTAGATGCCTGCCAGTAAGCCTGGCCCCACTGCTGTGCGTCCATCACTTTGTAGCGCTTCGCTATGGTCTGAGCTGAAATTGCATAGTTCACATTTACTGTGAGGCGATCGCCCTTGCCATGCTTGGTGGTGATGATCACAACACCGTTGGCGGCACGCGAACCATAGATAGAAGCGGAAGCCGCATCCTTCAACACCTGCATCGACTCGATATCGGAGGGGTTGATACAGTTGATGTTGTCGGTAGGCACACCATCAATGATATAAAGAGGGTCATTGCTTGAGTTGGCGGTTGACATACCACGCACGCGGATCGAGCCTGTTCCGCCCGGAGCGGCATCGGGAACAACATTCACGCCCGGAAGCTTACCTGCCATTGAGTTCATGATGTTACCTGAGTTTTCGCTCAAAGGCTCTTTCATGTTCATCACCGAAACGGCACCGGTAAGGTCGGCTTTACGCTGAACGGTGTAACCGGTAACAACCACTTCGTCGAGAAGGTCGGAGAGTTCATCGAGATAGACAGTCATCTTGGCTTCGGCCTTCAGTGTGGTTGACTGGTAACCGATATAAGAGAATGTCAAGGTTGAGTTTTCCGGCACGGTAAGAGTGAAGTTTCCGTCAAGGTCGGTGGCCACACCGTTCTTGGTGGCATCCGAAAGGACGGTGGCCCCGATCAGAGGCTCCCCGTCGTTACGGGAGATCACTGTTCCATGCACTGTCAGATTCTGTGCCTGCGCAACGACTGCGGCGAAGAGCATCAGAAATGCGGTGAGCATTGTTTTTTTCATGATCTAATAATTGGTTGGTTTTTAAAAGTTATTTTGGCGCAAAATTATAGAGAAGAGAAGGATAACCATATAAAAAATGTTGCATCCCCTATCATAAATAGCCGGATGCAACATTTTTTATATGGTTTGCAACATCTGCTAAAATGTCTCAACCAATTTTAAATATTTCGGACTTTATTAATATTTATCACGCATTTGTAGCGTATTCAGTAAAACAGAGTACATTCAATGATATCTTTGGGAACGCTCCCCGCCATCTCTCCTATCTTCCCAAGTCTTCACGGAGTTCGGTCGGGGTCTTTCCGAAGGCATCGCGGAAACATTTGGTGAAATAGGCCGGCGTGGAGAACCCTACTTCATAGGCAATCTCGGAGATGCTCTTCTCGGTGGTGGTGAGATATTCCCGCCCCTTCTGCAAGCGCAGCCTTCGCAAAAGCTCCACGGGAGAATAGTTGGTAAGGGCCTTTATCTTACGATAGAACTGCGAGCGTCCTAATCCCAATTCCGACGCGAGCTGGTCAACGTTAAGGTCGCAGTTACCCATCTCCTCATTGACTTTGGCAAGGAAACGGTTATAGAATTCATTATCGATCGGAGCCCCCTCTCGCCTGCGTTCAGCCGGTTTGGCGCTCTCATCCATCTTCCCTTTCTTATCCTTGCTTTCAACGCCGGTTTTTTCATCCTTGCAGGCGTTGGCTCCCGATTTCATATCGGCGAGCGATGTGGGCGACCATAGGTTCATTATCCTCTTGCGGTTGGCAATCAGGCTCCGGCATCGGGCCTTCAGCACCTCGCTGCTGAAAGGCTTGGCCAGATAGCCATCCGCACCGCTGTCATACCCCTCCGCTTTCTGTTCATCCATTGAGCAAGCAGTGAGCAGAAGAACCGGGATATGCGACGTGCTCACCTCCTCCTTGATGCGCCGGCAACACTCGAGGCCATCCATCACCGGCATCATAACATCGGAGATTATGAGATCGGGTACATACTTGGCCGCCATCCTCAATCCCTCCTTTCCGTTAGGAGCAAGAGCCACGTTATATTCCTCGCCCATCAGTTGCGCCACCATATTGCGCATATCCTCATTATCCTCTATAAACAGGAGCATCGGCTTGTCGGAATCAAACTCCGGCGCGTGAGACTCAACTGGAGCCACCTCCGCCAGCACATCCTTCTCAGTGTAAATCGTCTTGGCCTCGCTTCTCTTCTCCACGTGAGACACAGGCAACGTAACGATAAACTCCGAACCTTTGCCCTCCTTGCTTTTCACCTCTATCTGCCCGCCGTGAAGCTCTACAAAAGACTTGGTCAGGGCAAGCCCGATTCCGGATCCTTTCGGGCGCACGTTCTCCACCTGAAAGAATTGTTCGAATATCCTTCCAAGATCCTTTTCCGGAATCCCCTCGCCTGTATCGGCCACGCTGAGACGCAACACCTTGCCGTCGCAGCTGCATCTCACATCTATGTGTCCGTTGGCCGGCGTATGCTTGAACGCGTTGGAAACCAGGTTAAAAAACACCCTCTCCATCTTCTCAGCGTCAATTGCGAGATGATAATCCTCTCCCGGCTCGGCCTGAACGTTGAAATGGATATCCTGCTGACGGGCAAGCATCCTGAAAGAATCAGCCCACTCCTTTAACAGAGTGCTGAAATCAACCTCGGCAAGCCGGAGGTCGAGTTTCCCGTTCTCATATTTCCGGAAGTCGAGTATCTGGTTGATGAGCCTCTGCAATATCCTTATATTCTTGGAGGCAATGTTCATCAGATCTTTCTGACCCTCGGTTAGGTTTGAAGCCTTCCTCACCTGCTCCACTGGCTCGGCTATGAGCGTGAGCGGGGTGCGCAGGTCGTGCGACACATTGGTGAAAAATACTAATTTTGACTGAGTTGCCTTCTCTAATTCGCGGTTCAGGAATTCCTGTTTGTCGCGTTCCTCCTCCACTATCCTGTTATGCTCCTCGAGCTGACGCTGATGCCGCTTGTTGAACCAGTAGAGCCTTAATATTACAAAAAGCAGCACTGCGAAAAGGATAAGGATTGCCACGCTGGCATAGAACAGGGTGGTCTGAGCCGAATGCTTAACCCAATACTGGTCTATCTCCTCCTTCAGCACCCGAAGTTTGGAGGTCTCCTCCCTCAATGCATCATTCTGAAGCATAAGGATATCGGCGTTGCTCTTATCAACAGCCGAAGCCGAGGGAAGCTTCAATATCCTTTCGTATGGCTCATTCTTGAGGATAGCAAGCGCTGTCCGTATAAGCTGATGACCCTCCGTCGGGTAAAGGAAAGTGGCATCGATCACAGTGTCGGTCACCGCTTTTATTCCGATGGCAGGAGCCGCATCCACTCCTATTATGTGGGGATGAAGGCCTCTCTTTCGGGCCACATCTGATGCGGCAATGGCCATGCGGTCGTTATGGGCATACACTATGTCGGCATCGGGATGCACATTATATAAGGAGTCGATCACTCTCGCGGCTTCCTTGTAATTCCAGTTTCCTATGGCCGAACCGGCTATGCGGATTTCGGGATGCAAGGATATCTCCTCCACAAACCCGGCGTTCCTCTCGCGTGCCGGCGTTGAACCCGGACGTCCCTTTATTTCAAGAACTTTACCGTTGCCCGGATTCTCATGCTCCAGCCTTGAGGCATAACGCGCGGCCGCGCGGCCTATCTCCATATTGTCAGCCCCCTGCCAGGAGGTGAAAGAGTCGCCGTGAATGCTGCGGTCGAAAAGCAAAACCGGAATCCCGCTATCATACACCTCCTTTATTATAGGAGTGATGGAATCAGCCTCATTGGGAGCAACAACAAGTATATCAAAATCATTCTCCAAGAAATAATGTATATCCTCGATCTGCTTCTCGCTCCTGTCGTCGGCCGACCGGATCTCCACCTCCACATCGGGATGCATCATAACTTCGCGCTCAATCTCTTCGTTCATCTTCTTGCGCCAGTCGTCGTAGCTGCACTGAGAGATGCCGATCTTATACTTTTTCTCCGCTTCTTTCCTTCCGCATCCGGTGAATAGAAAAGCGGCGAATAGGAGGATAATTGTTAGTTCAAGACCCTTTCTGAGTAAGTTCATCTGTTAGATTTGAGTAAATTCAGTGGTAAGATTTTTGCAACTCTAAGGCACATCTTTCGATTAGTAGCCTTAGTTTCAACAAAATTAATAAAAAATCAGTATTAAAAACCATTCGTTGAGTTTAAATTTTGATGCTTTGCAACATTTTTTATAGTCTCTGCAACTTCTGTTATAACATATCTTTCTCCATTTATTTATCTTTGCGATGCAATTCAGCAAGAATGAAGAAGAATGATTAGCATAGGTTAATAAAGTTAGGTTTGTTAGTAGATTTTCCCCTCTCCCCCTGCGACAGGGAGAGAGGGGTTTCTTAAAATCCCATACCGACGGCCTTGACATAAACCTTGAATCAATTCTTTTGTTTATCTGAAAGAACCAACCGCGTGTAAAAAAACGATTTTGAAATAAATAATACAATATACTAAAAAGACTGATATGATGAAACTGAGGAAATATATGCTTATAGCTACTGCCCTCCTCTCCTCTTCGCTTGGCGCGCTTGCCGGCGACGGAGTCAAGGTGGAACATTTAGGCCCAAACAACACTTTCGTGCGCATTGAAGGCGATGCCCGCTATCTGATGATGCCGGTGCAGGAATCGGCCGCCGATGCTAAGGTGAATCTCCTTGTGGATGGAAAACTCGACCGCACTTTCTATGTGCGCCTCGCCAAATCGAAGGTGGATTATGAGGTGCCTCTCGATCTTGAGCCTTATAAGGGTCATAACGTTGTGCTCGACATCAATGCCAACCATGACCGTTCCTCCGTGCGCGAGGCAAAGGAGGGTGCCTGCTGGGATTCATTCACCCTTACCGACAGCTTCGACACTGCAAATACTGAGAAATTCCGTCCCGCTTTCCATCACACACCCCTCTGGGGATGGATGAACGACCCCAACGGCATGTTCTATAAGGATGGCGTGTGGCATCTCTATTATCAGTGGAATCCCTACGGCTCAAAATGGCAGAACATGACATGGGGACATTCCTCTTCAACCGACCTGGTGAACTGGAAACATGAGCCTACCGCCATCGAACCCGATGGAATAGGAACCATCTTCTCCGGCTCGGCCGCAATCGACAAAGAGAACTCTGCCGGCTTCGGAAAGGATGCCGTGCTGGCTCTCTACACCTCTGCAAACGCAAGTCAGATGCAGAGCCTCGCTCATAGCGAAGATAATGGCGAATCTTTCATTAAATATCCGGGGAACCCTGTTTTCACCCTGGAAACCGAAGCCCGCGATCCGAATATGTTCTGGAATGAGGAAACTAAACAATGGAACATTATGCTGGCTCATGCTCTTGAGAAGGAGATTCTTTTCCTCACATCTCCCGACCTCAAGACATGGACTCTCCAGTCGGCATTCGGAAAGGGTGAAGGCGCGCAGGATGGCGTGTGGGAATGCCCCGACCTCTTCCCTCTTGACGTGAACGGAAAGAAAAAATGGGTGCTTTTGGTTAACCTTAACCCCGGCGGTCCTTTCGGAGGCAGCGCTACGCAGTATTTCATCGGCGATTTCGATGGCAAGACTTTCACTGCCGACACTGATGCAAACGGGAAGATTCCTACCAAGTGGATGGACTTCGGCAAGGACAATTATGCCAACGTGACTTGGAGCGACGCTCCCGACAGCCGCCGCACCGTGATCGGCTGGATGAGCAACTGGCAGTATGCCGCCGATGTGCCGACCACGCAATTCAGAAGCGCCAACACACTTCCGCGCGAGCTTTCCCTCTTTGAAGGTTCTGACGGCCAGATCTATCTTGCCTCAACTCCCTCTCCCGAAACACTTAAGCTCCGCGACAAGACAATCGTGAAAGGGAAAAGCATCAATGCCGGAAAGAAGGCTTCAGCCGTGGCTCTCCCCGCTGCCAACAACGGCATCTGCGAAGTGGCCTTCGATATTGAATCGAAAAAGGATGCAAAGGTGTTCGTGACTCTCTCAAACGCCAAGAATGAGAAGGTGGTCATAACCTATAATCCGGCCGACAACACCATCGCTTTCGACCGCACTCAGGCCGGAATATCCGATTTCAGCCGCGATTTCCCCGCAGTCACTGTCAGCCCGACATTCACCAAAGATGGCAAGACAAGCGTGCGCATGTTCATCGACCACTCATCTGTGGAGATGTTCGCGAAGGATGGCAAATATGCAATGACCAATCTCGTGTTCCCCAACGAGCCTTATTCCACAATCTCCTTCAGTTCGGATGGAAGCGCGAAGATCGCTAACCTTGAAATCTATTCACTCAAAGCTAATAAATAACTGATTTAATCACACTTTGAAACGATTAAAATGGCAACATCTGTAAACACTTCAACCGCTCCCAAAAATATGGTGATGCAGTTCATCCCGGTGATGCTCTGCTTCTTCTCGATGGGATTCGTTGATCTTGTAGGCTCGGCAACCAACTTCGTTAAGGCCGACCATAATCTGTCGAGTGCTCAGGCAGGGTTCATCCCCTCCTTAGTGTTCTTCTGGTTCCTTATATTCTCCGTTCCCACCGGAATGCTGATGAATAAGATCGGCCGCAAGAAGACCGTGATGTTCTCGCTGATTCTCACTCTCGTGTCGCTCATCATCCCCATCTTCAACGATGGTTATTACACTATGCTGATTGCGTTCTCCCTCCTCGGAATCGGAAATGCAGTGATGCAGACCTCCCTTAACCCCCTCGTTTCGGGGCTCATCAACCCGGCCCGTTTGGCTTCGACCCTTACCTTCGGTCAGTTCGTGAAGGCGCTTGCGTCTCTTCTCGCTCCCTACCTCATGGCCTGGGGCGCGGCGGCGATGATGCCGACCCTCGGTCTCACCTGGAGAATACTCTTCCCGATCTTCGGCGCGATCTGTCTCCTCTCCATCGCCGCTCTCGGTGCAACTCCCATTGAGGAGGAGCGTCCCGACAAGGTGACCGGCGTGAAGGAATGCATCGTTCTCCTCCGCATACCTTTCGTGCTCCTCTGCTTCCTCGGGATCATGTGTCACGTGGGAATCGACGTGGGCACCAACACTTTCGCTCCGCAGATTCTCAGCGAGCGTTTCGGCCTCAGCGTTGAGGAGGCTGTGCTCGGAACCCAAATTTACTTCTACTTCCGCACCGGCGGCTGCCTTCTCGGTTCTGTTATCCTCGCCAAGATGTCGGCAAAGAGCTTCTTCGCATTCAGCGTGTTCTGCATGCTTCTCGGCATGGTTGGCCTTTTCGTGGCTACCTCGCAGACTTTGGTGCTCTGTGCAATCGCATGCATCGGTTTCGGAAACTCAAACATCTTCTCCGTAGTGTTCGCGCAGGCTCTCAACCGTCAGCCCAACGAGAAGAACGAAGTGTCAGGCCTTATGATCATGGGTCTCTTCGGCGGAACAGTGTTCCCCCTCTGCATGGGTTTTGCTCAGGATGCAGTGGGCGTGGCCGGAGCAGTTGCCGTGATGACTCTCGGCGTGCTATATCTCGCGTTCTATACGCTTAAGATTAAGAATCCTGTAAGCGAATCCAAATAACTATCTGAATGTGCGGACGCACCATGGTGCGTCCCTACATTCGATTGCAAAACCAACAACGTAGGGACGCACCGTGGTGCGTCCGAAAAACCAATTGCGTAACTTAAATTCATAACATCAATGAAAAATAATATGAAAGTAGTAGGAATGGGCGAGGCTCTTTGGGATGTTCTCCCCGAAGGCAAGAAAATAGGTGGCGCACCTGCCAACTTCGCTTATCACGTGTCGCAGTTCGGTCTCGACAGCCGTGCTTGCAGTGCAATCGGAGATGATCCTCTTGGTCATGAACTTCAAGAGAATTTCGACCGTCAGAACGTGAAATATATCCTCCAGACCGTTCCCTACCCCACAGGCACCGTGCAGGTGGAAATCGACCCCGCCGGAGTTCCGGTTTACGACATAAAGGAGAATGTGGCTTGGGATAACATCGCCCTCACTCCCGAACTTGAAGAGCTTGCAAAGGAAACCTCCGCTTTCTGCTTCGGTTCCCTTGCACAGCGCAACGTGGTTTCAAGAGAGACCATCAACAAGTTCCTCGATGCCATTCCTGCAGAGAATGATCCTCTGATCGTGTTTGATGTCAACCTCCGCCAGGGTTTCTATACCAAAGAGATTCTCTGCAACTCCATGGAGCGTTGCAATATCCTTAAGATTAACGATGAAGAGTTGGTTACCGTAAGCCGCATGTTCGGCTACCCCGGCATCGACCTTCAGGATAAGTGCTGGATCCTTCTTGGCAAGTATAACCTCAAGATGCTCATCCTCACCTGTGGCGTTAACGGCAGCTACGTGTTCACTCCCGGAAATGTCAGCTTCCTCCCCACTCCCAAGGTAGAGGTGGCCGATACTGTAGGAGCCGGCGACTCATTCACCGCCGCCTTCATCGCCTCAATCCTTCAGGGAAAGAGCGTGAAAGAGGCTCACGACAAAGCCGTTCGCACTTCCGCATACGTCTGCACTCAGAAAGGCGCAATGCCCATCCTTCCCCCCGAAATTGTAGGAGCATAAGAGTCTTCATAACCATGAGGCTGTCTAACAATTAAAGTTAGGCAGTCTTCTTTTTTGTGTTTGTAATTCGT
>CAMWXH010000061.1 GCA_947178165.1 uncultured Porphyromonadaceae bacterium
ATGAATTGCAGAGTATGTTATAAAACATATATTGATGCTTTATAAGAAATAGATTATCTCAAAATATGGGACTTTTTTCGTTTACTCAGGAAATTGCGATGGACCTTGGCACTGCCAATTCCATCATTATTCATAACGACAAGATTGTTGTCGATCAGCCAAGCGTAGTGGCGATTGAAAATAAGACTGACAAGCTTCTTGCCGTAGGTGAAGTTGCTCACCAGATGGAAGGTAAGGAACCTCCCGGCATCCGCACTGTTCGCCCTCTTAGAGATGGTGTTATTGCGGACTTTAATGCAGCCGAACAGATGATTCGCGGCTTAGTGAAGATGGTCAACCGCAAGCGCCGTTGGTTCTCCCCTTCTCTTAGAATGGTTGTCTGCATTCCTTCAGGTTCAACTGAGGTGGAGATACGTGCCGTCAGAGACTCAAGCGAACATGCAGGCGGTCGCGACGTATATATGATATATGAGCCTATGGCCGCCGCTCTCGGTATAGGACTTGATGTGGAGGCTCCTAATGGAAATATGATTGTTGACATAGGCGGTGGCTCCACTGAGATTGCTGTAATCTCTCTCGGAGGTATTGTCAGCAACAAGAGTATCCGCATGGCAGGTAATGACATCACGGCCGATATCAGGGAACACATGGGACGTGTTCACAATCTTAAAGTCGGAGTCACTACAGCCGAACAGATCAAGATTAACGTTGGTTCCGCTTTAGCTGACCTTGAGAATCCGCCTGAACCTTTTATTGTGCGCGGTCCGAATAAAATGACTTCCCTCCCTATGGAAGTGCCCGTGACCCACGAAGAGATTGCACGCTGCATCGACAAATCTATCTGCAAGATGGAAGATGCAATTCTCGCGGCTCTCGAACACACTCCACCGGAACTTTATGCCGACATTGTTGAGAACGGCATTTATCTTGCAGGAGGTGGCGCTCTGCTGAGAGGTCTCGCAAAACGTTTCACCGACAAGATAAGGATTGAATTCAAGATTGCTGATGATCCATTGCACGCTGTTGCAAAAGGAACAGGAGTTGCCTTGAAGAATATCAACCGTTTCTCATTCCTCATTCGATAATTGATAAAGAATTTATATGTTTTCCACTTTCTGAAAAGAAGGTGGAAAACATATTTTACGCTCTATAATGAAGAATCTTTTAAACTTCATAATGCGTTATTCGGCATGGTTTGTTTTTGCATTCTATGTCATAATCAGCCTGCTCCTTTTAGTGACAGGCAATAACTATCAACGTTCGGTTTACCTCACGTCGGCCAATATCGTGACCGGCTCTGTCTATAAAGGTGCTTCCCAAGTTAGCGGATATTTCAATTTGAGAAGTATTAACCGTGATTTGCAGGCGAATAATGCCTTGCTTCAGAATGAAGTTTTAAATTTAAAAAATCAGCTTGCCCAATATCGGGTGCTCGCTTCTGACTCCTTACTCCCCATCACCTATTCCGACAGGTTCGGATATGTTGCCGCGGCTGTCATCAATAACAACACAAGCCATCCTAAAAACTTTTTTACTATTGATAAGGGTTCAAAAGATGGCATTAAGTCAGGTATGGGGGTTGTTGACCATAATGGTATAACGGGTATAGTCAACGTAACCGGGCCTCACATGTCGAGGGTGATTTCACTTCTTAATGAGACACAGCATTTTTCGGTAAAGCTTAAGGGGACAGAATTTATAGGCTCTCTATGTTGGAAAGGGGGCGACCCAACAATTGGATATGTTGAAGAGATTCCAAGGCATGCTGAATATAATCTCGGTGACACTATTGTCACAAGCGGATATTCAACAACTTTCCCGGAAGGGATTCCGGTTGGAAAAGTGCTGGCGCGAGTTAAGAGTGGCGATGATAGTTTCTTTACGCTTAAAGTTAAACTGGCTTCCGACTTCAGGTCGCTAAGCACTGTCAGAGTGATAAAGGATATATATAAAACCGAGATTGATTCTCTTGCAGAGTTTGATGAACTGAAATTAGACTGATAGCCAATTTAAGCTTGTCTCTGCTTTTAAGCCGGGATTTGAAATAAAGAGATTTATTCCGGAAAATATATCAATATTTTGATATTCTCATATTAGAAATGGATAGAGGAACTATATATAACCTGATTTTATTGATTTGTCTGATAGCTGTTCAGATTCTTATCTGCAACCATATCCATATTTTTAATGTTGCAGTTCCCTTTGTCTTCATATACGTCATCTTGCGCCTCCCAATGACGCTTTCCACCAATTGGCTTCTGACATGGGCTTTCCTGAGTGGCTTTATAGTCGATCTCTTTTCTGACACTCCCGGAGTTAATTCTCTTTCATGCACGCTAATGGCTATTGCAAAACGGCCGGTCTTATATGCTTACATTCCTCGTGACGACAGAACCAAGGATATTCAACCATCGCTTGCAAATCTTGGATTCGCAGACTATGCCAAATATCTTCTTACGATGACTGTCATATATTGTTTCCTCGTTTTTACAATAGAATATTTTAGCTTTGCCGACGTTAAAGAAATAGTCATAATGGCATCTTCAAGTTCGGTGCTGTCATTTGGCCTTTTACTTGGTATTGATAGCCTTATGGTTACCAAGCGTGACTGACACGCTAAGGAAAATTCCGGCTTCTCATTATGTGTGACGACATGAAAAACCCGGATCTTTTGCTGACTTAACAAAGATTAACGTGAGGAAAGACTATAGCTTAGAAAAAAGAAAATATGTGATTGGAGGTTTTATAGCTGTAATCGTAATCATTTATATTATCCGGCTATTTAATCTTCAAGTCACCAACGATAAATATAAGGAAAGTGCTGACAGCAATGCCTTTTTGAAGAGGGTTATTTATCCCTCCCGGGGCTTGATATATGACCGCAACGGGAAACTTGTTGTATTCAACAAGCCTGCCTACGATGTCATGCTTATTCCCAAAGATGTCGGGGAATTTGATACAATAGCTCTCTGCACGGCACTTAACCTGACTAAAGAGCAGTTGGCTGAGAAATGGGCTGATATGAAAAATCCTCGGAAGAATCCCGGTTATTCAGCCTATACCCCTCAGAAACTTATTTCACAGCTCTCTATTGAGGACTACGGAAAATTTCAGGAGAAGTTAAATCTTTTCCCCGGTTTCTTTGTGCAGAAAAGAACAGTCAGAAACTATGCTTATCCTGCGGGCGCCAATATTCTTGGAAATATACGTGAGGTGTCTGTAAAGGATATTGACCGTGACAGATATTACCGACGAGGCGACTATACTGGAGACCTTGGTATTGAGAAAAGCTATGAAGTTGCACTCCGCGGACAGAAAGGGATTGAAATCCTTATGAAAGATGCCTACGGACGAATCAAAGGGAAGTATGAAGATGGTATCTATGATGTCTCTCCCGAGTCGGGAAAAAATCTGACTCTTTCCATTGATATAGAGCTGCAGCAATATGGCGAACAGCTCATGCAAGGCAAGATAGGCGCGATTGTAGCGATTGAACCTCGCACTGGAGAGATTCTGGCTCTTGTCACCTCTCCCAATTACGATCCCTCGCTTTTGGTCGGAAAGGATCGAGGAAAGAATTATGCGGCTTTGGTTCAAGATCCTCTAAAGCCTCTATACGATCGTGCGCTGCAAGGCGCATATCCTCCCGGTTCTACATTTAAGCCTACTCAAGGACTCATTCTCCTTCAGGAAGGGATAGTGAATCTGAACACAATGTATCCCTGTTATCACGGATATGTGAATGGTTTGCGAGTTGGTTGCCACGGCCATGCCTCCCCTATCTCCTTGAAACCGGCATTGCAGACATCCTGCAACGCTTATTTCTGTTGGGGGCTGAAAAATATGATTGATAAATCCGGAACCAAAGCTGCCAACCAGCTGACGAAATGGAAGGATTATATGGTTGAAATGGGATATGGCTACCGCCTGGGCGTTGACCTCCCATCTGAGAGCCGTGGATTTATTCCCAACGCCGATTATTACAGCAATTCTTTCAGAGGAAGCAATTGGAGTGCAAACACAATCATTTCTATTTCTATCGGCCAGGGCGAGGTTCTGGCCACGCCTCTTCAGATTGCAAATCTTTGTGCCACTGTAGCTAACCGAGGGTACTTCTATACGCCACATGTGGTTAAGGAGATTGCCGACAGCGTGATCGATCCAAAATATAAAGAGGCTCACAGGCCGAAGATAAAGAAGGAATATTACGAAGCAGTGGCCGAGGGCATGCGCATGGCTGTGACGGGAGGTACTTGTCGTTTGGCAAATCTTCCCGATATTGAAGTTTGCGGAAAAACCGGAACAGCACAGAATCCTCATGGCCGCGACCACTCTGCCTTCATTGGGTTTGCGCCTTACCACGATCCGAAAATTGCAGTGTGCGTATATGTCGAGAATGCCGGATTCGGCGCGGCATACGGTGTGCCAATCGGATCACTCATGATTGAAAAACACCTTAAAGGTGAGATCAGCGAGTCTCGCAAGGGTATTGAGCAACGGATGTTAACTTCAAATACAATCGAAACAAGTGGAGTCAAGAAACACTGATAACAGCACTTCTGTATTCAAATCTCTTGATTGGATCACAGTTTTGCTCTATTTAATCCTTGTGACTGTGGGTGCGATAAGCATCTACGCTGCAAGTTATGACTTTGATAACGCATCTCTGTTTGACCTGAATGAATTTTCCGGCAAGCAGATTTTGTGGATTGGTCTATCTCTTCTTGTTGGTCTGGTTATCTTGCTGATGGACTACCGCATCTTCAAGATTTACGCTTATCCGATATACGGGATTGTGCTTATTGTACTGCTTGTCACAATTTTCATTGCCCCTAACACAAAAGGTTCCCATTCTTGGCTTGTATTCGGTCCTGTCAGTCTTCAGCCGGCTGAGTTCGGAAAATTTGCCACTGCCCTATGTCTTGCGAAATTATTTGATTCGTATAATTTTGTATTGAACCAAAAGATCAGCAATTATTTCAGGGCGTTAATAATAATCTTTCTTCCCATCATCCTGATTTTGCTTCAAAGGGAAACAGGCTCAGCGCTGGTTTATGTTTCATTTATCTTTGTGCTATATCGTGAAGGGATGAGCGGTCTGGTTTTGTTCTCAGTCTTATGCGCTGTGACTTTTTTTGTTGTTGCTGTAAAATTTGCCGATCCCTTGATACTCGGCATCCCGATGGGTGAATTCACGGTATATCTTCTGATTATGCTCATCTTTGTATGCATGTTGCTGTTCTATTGCAAGGATGGAATTGTGGGAAGGAATGTCCTGATATGGTTCGCAGGTTCAGGGATTATCGTGTCAGTCCTTGCCTTTTTCGGAGTGGTGCTGAACGGCACAATTTATTTCCTTTCTGCTTTAGGAATCGGAATGCTCTACACCGCAATAATGATGTTCCGCCACAGGATAGGAAAATATCTTATCACCATTGGATTCGCGGCAACATCCGTTATGTTCCTATTCTCCGTTAATTATGTTTTTGGAAATGTTCTTGAGCCACACCAGCAGCAACGAATAAAAGTTGCCCTTGGTATTGAAGAGAATATTATGGGAGCCGGCTATAACGTCAATCAATCCAAGATTGCAATTGGTTCGGGCGGTATAGTTGGAAAAGGATTCCTAAATGGAACTCAGACTAAGCTTAAATATGTGCCGGAACAACACACCGACTTTATTTTCTGCACTATTGGAGAAGAGGAAGGCTTTATTGGTTCAGTTGCAGTTTTAATACTTTTCCTTGGCTTGATCCTACGTCTTATACATGTAGCCGAAAGACAGCGGACGGCTTTTGAAAGAGTATATGCATACTGCGTAGTGTCTATTCTGATTTTTCACCTCGGGATAAATGTCGGCATGGTGATAGGACTATGTCCTGTTATCGGCATTCCTCTCCCCTTCTTCAGTTATGGAGGCTCCTCCCTATGGGGCTTCACTATCCTGCTTTTCATTTTGCTCCGCCTGGATGCGGCAAGAAAAGAAAGGACAGATTAAAATCAGGGACTAAAGAAAAAGTGTTTTCATGTTTGCTGAAACAACAACCAATAATTAAACGTTATAAATATAAATGGAATTCGAATCCCGGATAATCCGGAATTCCTTAAATAGAAAAATGTAATTTAATAACCCGATTTATTATGGCAAATAAAAGAGAATTCAAGAAATATGTTGACGCTCTTGGTGCAGCGGCTTGTGACGAGATGATGTATTCTTTCTACACTGTAGAAGGAGCTGATAAAGATGCCATCTCAAAAGCTATAGAGAAAGTTCTAATCGCCACAAATAAGGCGCGTATGAACGCCAACATTTTCTTTGACAAAGGTGTGAAGGCATTCGCTGACAAAAAGGAATATTCAAAAGCTAAAGACGCTTTCTTCAAAGCTCTGTTTGATAAGGTTTCAACTGAATTCACAGATGAAATCAATGCCGCTTTGAAAGATTTTAACGCAGCTATTCCTGCTGAGGAGAAAAAAAGAAATAAAGAAGCTGTTGCTGAATAATTCAAAATTCAGGTCACATGAATCTCTGGGGATTAATTTTAAAAGTTTCCGGTTGGAAAGTTGATATTACGGCTCCGCGTCGTGATAAATGCATTATATGTGTAGCTCCTCATACCTCCAATTGGGATTTTATCCTGGGTTTATGTGCATATCATTCTTTGGGAAGGAAAGCCAATTTTCTAATGAAGAAATTTTGGTTTTTCTTCCCTCTCGGTTTTTTATTAAAAGGATTAGGCGGCATTCCGGTTCCTGCAAGAGATAAGAAATCAAATTTGACAGATGAAATAATCAAGAAATTTGATTCATCTGAATATATCAACCTTGCAGTCACTCCCGAAGGAACGAGAAGCAGGGTCGAGAAATGGAGAACGGGATTCCTTTATATCTCCTATGGAGCCCATGTGCCTATTCAATTGGGAATAATTGACTATAGCACTAAAATGGTTGTCGTTAAGGATGAATATATTCCGACCGGAAATATTGAAAAGGATATGGATTTTGTAAAGGAATATTATTCTGCCTATAAGAATGCCGGAAAGTATCCGGAAAAATTTACTGTCTAATACTCATATAGTCGCTTTTTAACCTAACATTTCTATGATTTCCAAAGATCTGAACGTTGCCATGCTTCCGCTTAGAATTGAATGGAACAAGAAGGAAGCTAATTTGGCATTGCTCGAAGAAACAATAGCAACCGTTCATCCTCTCACCGATCTTCTGATTCTTCCGGAAACTTTTTCCACGGGTTTTCCTGTTGGTATGGAAAAAGATGAGGTTCGTGAACTTGCTGAACGAAACACCGGCTCAACCATCGAACTTCTAAAGAGACTTGCCGGAAAATACAAAATGGCAATCTGTGGAAGTTTTATCGCCGATACCGGAGGTTCCCTATATAACAGGCTATTTTTTATAGAGCCCTCTGGAGAAGAATATTTCTCTGATAAGCGCCATTTATTCACTATGGCCGGCGAGGATAAAATATTCTCGCGCGGTTATAAGCGAATGAGTGTAAGGTATCGCGGATGGAATATTTCAATGGTGGCGTGCTATGACATCCGGTTCCCGGCGTGGTGCAGAAACAGAAATAATGAATATGACCTTCTGATTGCGGTAGCCAATTGGCCGAAAGTTAGAATAAATGCTTGGGAAACCCTTCTCAAAGCTCGGGCAATTGAGAATGAGGCATACGTATGCGGAGTGAATTGTTCAGGCATAGATGCCAAGGATTTTGAATATGACGGAAGCTCAGATGCCATAGACTTCAAAGGGAAAAGCATTGCTGTAAAAATCGAAGGCACCTCCATTCTTTACGCAACTCTTTCAAGGGAAAGGTTAGATAAATTCCGCGATAAGTTCCCTGCCTGGAGAGATGCCGATGATTACAAGCTCTTAGATATCTAAGGCTTTTATGTAATTATCTCGGCTCTTTTATATCCCGTTTTACGATTTCTTACGGCATATAATAGACACGAACCTGCCCGACAGGCAGAGAGCCGGTAAGGTAGAGTGGAATATGGCTTGAGTCGGTTGAAATCCAAGTATCAATATCATCGCTTGATTTCTTTTTCCCTCCCGTAGTAAAATTGAACTGAATATGATAAGCTTCGCGTTCACTCTTATTGCGAAGCTTTATTTTTTCTTTTCCTATCAAACGTATAGTGATTGTCTCAGCTTTTGATCCGGAAAAGACAGTGGCCTTTAAAACATTTCCTTTTGTCAAGCTTGCATAGTCTATCTCCCTTAGATAATAGAAAACGGAAAGCATATCATAAACCGGTCCGGAAGCAGTAAGAGTCTTAGTTGAGGTGGAAACCTCTCCTTTTTTATTTTTCTTATAACGTTTGCAGATGCCTGTAGCTTGTTTGCCGTTATATTTATATGATATGACATCCTTGCCATACTTTCCGTTTTCATGCGCGATCTTTGTATAATTCAGAGCCTTGAAATCGGTCTTTCTTATGGAACCAAGCAGAGTGTCGCGCACCTGATAAAATTTATCAGCCCACGGCTTTGTCTTTGCAGCAAGCATCACACTATATTCTCCTCCTTGATTTCGTAATGACAAAGTGGCCTCCCCTGCATCCTTATGAATCATACCCCACTTATATGAAATAACATAATGCAGTTTCTCATCTTTGATGCCAGCACCGAACACTGATGATACAAAGCCCTGATTGGTAAATGATAGCAGTCCGATTAATGTAATCAATAAAAACCTTTTCATAATTATCTTAAATTAACCTTATCAAATATTTGCACAATTCATATTTTCTGACTAAACTTAAAACGTAAAGTTTAAAAGATATAATATTTAAAAGGGTATAAAATTTTAAGGATATTTTATAACGAAAAAAGCGATATGCGTCTTTTTTACCTGACACACACCGCATAAGTTGATTAAGGTTTCTGATCTATTCTATGTGAAAATGTTTCTATTTAAAAAAACTTTGCAAGCTCTTGTTCGAGAACTTCCAATGGCATAGCTCCTGACGAGCGCCATTTCATTTCTCCATTCTGGAAAATCATGAAAGTCGGCACTGACCTGACGTTGTAAAGAGCGGCCAGCTCCTGATTCTTATCAATATCCACCTTAAGGATTCTGGCTTTTTCACCAACCTTTGAATGAAGTTCTTCAAGGACAGGATGCATCATCTTACAAGGGCCACACCACGTGGCAAAGAAGTCAACCAAAACTGGTTTTTCCGATTTAATTATATCATCAAATTTTTCCATAGTATTTATTTAATTTGTTTTACTAAATAAACAAACTTAGGCTTGTTATGGTTTGAAAAAATTTATTATCTTTGCAGATAAGAGTTTCAATGGATAGTTATATTGAAACTCCCCTAATACCTTTTAACATACCTTAAAAATTCACACCATGAAAACCGATCTGAGATTATCTCCCAATCAGGTGGTGAGATATCTTGAAAAACCAAGCAACGAGTTCCGCAGAAGTGACATCATTCGTTTTGTTAAAGAAAACGGCATCCGGATGATTAACTTTATGTATCCTGCCGACGACGGGCGTCTCAAGACTCTGAATTTTGTTATCAATTCGGAAGAATATCTCGAATCTATCCTTACATACGGAGAGAGAGTGGATGGTTCAAGCCTCTTCCCCTTTGTGGAGGCCGGGAACAGCGACCTTTATGTCATTCCACGATATGCTACAGCGTTTGTTGACCCATTCGCAGAGATTCCTACTCTCGTGATGCTTGCATCATTCTTTGACAAGGAAGGAAACCCTCTTGATTCTTCTCCACAATACACTCTTCATAAGGCTTGTAAATCTTTCCGTGAAGTGACCGGAATGGATTTCTATGCAATGGGAGAGTTGGAATATTATGTCATTGCTCCCGACAATGGAATGTTCACAGCAACCGACCAGCGTGGTTATCACGAATCCTCCCCTTTTGCTAAATTCAACGACTTCCGTGTGGAGTGCATGGATTTGATTGCGCGTGCAGGCGGTGAAATAAAATATGGGCATAGCGAAGTGGGCAATTTCTCACTTGACGGCCGGATCTTCGAACAGAACGAGATCGAGTTTCTTCCTGTATATGCAGAGGAAGCCGCTTCTCAATTGATGCTGGCAAAATGGATAATCAGAACCAACGCTTTGAGGAGAGGTTATGATGTCACCTTTGCTCCTAAGATTACCGAAGGAAAAGCCGGGAGTGGCCTTCATATTCATTTCAAGGTGGTGAAGGATGGAAAGAATATGATGATTGAAAATGGCGCCCTTAGCGAAATAGCCAAGAAAGCAATTGTAGGTATCCTTGAAAACGCAGAATCAATCACAGCGATGGGGAATAGAGTTCCTACCAGCTATTTCCGTCTCGTTCCTCACCAGGAGGCTCCTACTTCTGTTTGTTGGGGCGACCGCAACAGATCAGTTCTAATACGGGTTCCTTTAGGATGGACCGGAGAAAAAGATATGTGTTCCCAAGTCAATCCGCTTGAAACTCCTGATCTGGATGGTGCCGATGAGCGTCAGACTGTAGAATTGCGTAGTGCAGACTGCTCAGCCAATATTTATCAGCTCCTCGCCGCTATGATTGTAGCGGCAAGAGAAGGCTTCCTGATGGAGAATGCTTTGAAGCGCGCCGACGAACTTTATGTGAATGTCAATATTCATAACGATAGCAACAAAACAAAACTCGAATCATTAAAAAGCCTTCCCGATTGCTGCGTGCTTTCAGCGGACGTTCTGGCACAGAATCGTGAAGTTTATGAGAAGGATGGTGTGTTCAATCCTTCCATGATTGATGGAATCATCAACTCCCTTCGCTCTTTCCACGATAAATCTCTGAGAAAAGATCTTGAAGGCGATAGAAAAGGGATGCTGGATTTAGTTGAGAAATACTGGAACTGCTAATCTTATTTGCGTTTTTCAAATTTACATATCTCAACAGCAAATTAGAAAACATCAATACAATAAAAAAGTTTCCCCGAAAAAATCGAGGAAACTTTTTTATTTTATTCTGCAATATCCTTTTAAACCACCTGAAAATTTAAAAGATTATCCCTCCTTGTCAAAATGAACATCGAGCTGTGGGAATGGGAATGAAAATCCTTTTTCAGGGAGTTCCTTGAAGAAACGTTCATTCATTTGGAAGAACAAAGGCCAGTAATTTGAAGAGTGCGTCCAAGCCCGGACTGTGAGGTTTATAGATGAATCGCCAAGCTCTTTTAAACCAACGAAAGGACTTCTCTCCACTTTCTGAGGAATATAGGCATTCATTTCAATGTCATCACTAAGCTTTGCCTTTATTTTTTTATGTCTTTTCCTCATGCCTGGGATGAGATGCTGATACCATTTAAGCTTTGTCTCTTCCGGCTCTGTTTCATTCAATCCCTCAGCCTGTTGCTCCTCTCTTTCCTTTTTGGCAGTTTCCTCCCTGAGGATCATGTCGTCCTCAATGAAATGCTTCACCACCCTTGAGTCTTCGTCAAGCATCTCAAGAATCACCTTTTTGGCGGCTGCAAAATCTGTGTCATACGATAGACCAATCTCCCAGTCAACTCTTCTATAGTTCTCAAGTGAAAAATTATTTATGGAACTTGTTGAGAGTCCACCATTTGGAATGATGATTGCCTTATTATCTACAGTATTTATGATGGTATGAAACAACTGAATTGATTTTACAGTCCCGGCATATCCCTGTGCCTCTATGTAATCGCCCACTTTGTAAGGCTTGAGAAGGAGTATCAATACTCCACCGGCAAAGTTCTGCAATGTTCCACTCAAGGCCATACCGATAGCAACACCGGCAGATGCAAAAAGCGCAAGGAAACTGCTTGTTTCAATTCCTAATATCCCGATTATTGTGATAATAAGGATGAAATATAAAACCATCTTTACCAGCGACAGAACGAAAGTGGTGAGAGAAGCATCCATCCTTCGTGATGTCATCACATTTAAGGTGGTCTTATAAATCTTTCTGATGATAAACCTCCCGACATAGAAAATAAGGATTGCGATCAGAAGCTTGAATGAAAATTCAACCAATGTGTTCGCAATTTTGGAGATTGCGTCATCAAACGATAATCCTTTTAGTTCCTGAAAGGCCTCAGCCCCTGTCGGGATATTTTGAGGAATCTCAGGCATGGGCAACTCTGTCTGTATCATTTTTTACCTTATGCTTTTAGTACGCTTTTAATGAGGATGCAGCCTTTTATTCAGTTCAAGCACTTCTCCATTTCATTTGGACCTCATTTTGCCTCATTAGGATTTTGGTCCTCTTCCTGATAATATGTTGCCTTATACCAATCTAATTCCCTGTAATACAACTCTTTCTTGTCTGAGGATCCGCTCTTGAAAAAATGAGTGCTAAGACCGGAATAATCCTCAGGACGGATAGGCCTGTTATTGAAATCCTTTTCTGAAGCAACTGTAAAGACAACGAATTTTTTTAAGGCTTCATTAAATTTGGGCAAAAGTTTCTCTGCATCATTAGCTTGTGCATATTCTCTCACAAACTGTCCCAAATCATAATATGGGTTGGAGTAGGACCGGGAATAATTCTGAAGTCCGGATGCTAACGGACGTTTATCTCCTGAAAGATAGACAGCTCTACATGCTTTGGCAACTTCTTCAATTTTTGACATATTCATAACCGTAGCAGTTACAGTAGTGCCACGTGATACATAATAGTCATATAATGCTTGGCATCCGCCCGCCAAATCCACCTTATCACTTAACACGTATGGCAACACAAGATGATAAGGAAGTCCGTCTGAATGGATCTCTGTTGGATAAGCAACCATCCATTTGCATTTTGAGCGAAGCTCGTAGGCTGTTTCGATATTGCTCATATAACAGCAATCAAACCAGATTGTATCAAACTTGTCATCAGGAATTGCATCCTTCAGTTCATCAATATCAGTCCAGTCGCTCCCATTATCTCCTCCAAATGCAGTTAACTCCGGACCATTTTCAATATTCTCGGGCATAAGGCCGCTTCGCGTATGATCCTTGAAATATGGTGTCCACGCCATTCCATGACCCCATAGAAAAAGATTAAATATCTTCCCGGTTTCTTTCAAAGCATCTTCAAAAACCTCTTTCATCCTGATAGGGTCAGTGGAGAGAATATCTCTTGAATACTCCTTCTGAAGCACAAAGTCAGCATCCGGACCCGAAACAGCCTTATATAATCCGGCCATCTCCTTGGTTTTGCCATCTTCCAGTTCTTTATTGAAAGTTTTGAAAACAAGCATCACATATTCATTCTGTGCCATTGTCTTCAAACACTCTGTCATTTGACGCATGTTCATGTCAAGTGCATACCCAAGATTGTTCTTGCTATTAACTGCATAAACCAATATAACCTGCTTAGCCGGTCCTTCATAGACTGGCACGGGTTCCGGCACCGGCTCCGGTTCAGGCATGACATTCGAATCCTTACAACATGGGAATATGAAAAGCAAACACAACAGAAGTGCAGAGATTAGTTTATTCATGATTGCAGACTTATTTAAATGCGGGAAAATGAATTTTATAGTAAAAAATTTATACTATTAAGGATAGACAAAAATTATCAATTACATATTGTAATTAATTCTACTGGAATGTAATTAATCCTTTTATCAACGCAAAGATAATCCAATTATTGCAAAAACTGATAAACAAAAGTAAGTTTTAAGCTATGTTATTGATAATAGTTGGATTTTTAACATAATTATGTTAATTTTGCATTGAAATGTTAATTAACATTGCGAATATCCTCTATTTATTTATTCTCTTTCCACTCTATTGTTTATCTCTTTATGATAAACATTCTCCATAACAACTAAAAATGCTTTCCATTTGTTAAATATTCAAAAGTCATCTTTTCATATCTGATATAATAATAAATAAGGTATAAATTATTAAGAGCTGATATAGAAAGGATAGCCTTTCCGCTTTCACAAATCGTAACACACTTACCATAATATAATAATGAAAAAATCTTTAATCTGGCTGCTCACTATCGTAATGGCCATAACATTTGGAGCCCTTCTTTATTTTCAGATCATGTATCTTGAAAATATGGTTAAAATGAGAGAGGAACAATTCTCTGAGGGGGTGATGCGGTCACTCTATTCTACTTCGGAATTCATGGAGAAGCAAGAGACCTTGCATTTTCTTGAGGAAGATGTGAATATTATTGAATCCAGCCTTATTTCTGATTATGAAGACCCTACCCTATCTTCGAAAGTTGACAATTCCAACAAGAAAGCTTCTCTCGGATACCCTGCGGGCGGACAAGGTGTCGGGGCAAGATACCGAAACATGCAGGAAGTGATAAGGAGTCAGTATCTTTATCAGAAAGGATTGATAACAGAGGTGATTTTATCCATTTTACGCGATTCCGGCGCGCGCCCCTTGATGGAGCGTGCCGACTCAACTTTAATTAAGAATTGCCTTAGCACTGAACTTGCAAATAATGGCCTTAATGTTCCTTTCGTATTCGGGGTTTATAACACAAGGAACAACCTTCTCTACTCAACTGAAGGATATGATGTAAATGACGATGCTCATAATAATTATAGCATTCAACTGTTTCCCAACACTGATGTCACCTATCGGCTAAGCGTGCAGTTCCCTACCAAGAGCAATTATATATTCTCCTCCGTTAGATTCATCATCCCTACCCTCGCATTCACTGTGATTCTCCTTATCATTTTCTTATATACAGTGATACTGATTTTCCGTCAGAAGAAACTGTCGGAAATGAAGACCGACTTCATTAACAATATGACTCATGAGCTTAAAACCCCGATTTCGACAATATCACTTGCCGGACAGATGCTCAGCGATCCTTCGATAAGGAAATCTCCTGCCTCTCTTGCACACCTGTCGGAAGTTATAACAGATGAGTCAAAACGGCTCCGGTTCCAGGTTGAGAAAGTGTTGCAGATGTCTGTCTTTGATAACACAGGAAGTGCCCTTAAATTTGCCGACATTGATGCCAATAATATAATTGAATCAGTGGCCAATACATTCAAAATAAAGGTGGAAAAATATGGCGGTTCCATTTCAACTAATATTGAAGCTCCTGAGGCAGAGGTCAGGGTGGACGAAATGCAATTCACCAATGTTATTTTCAATCTCCTCGATAACGCCGTTAAATATATGAGGGAAGATGAGGAACCACGATTGGAAATTTCCACAAGGAATATTAATGGGAACAAGCTTGAAATAAGGGTTTCCGACAACGGCATCGGAATCAAGAAAGATGATTTGAAAAGGATATTTGAAAAGTTCTATCGGGTTTCTACAGGAAATCGTCACGATGTCAAAGGATTCGGCCTTGGCTTGGCCTACGTGAAGAAAATGATAACTCTTTTCGGAGGAACGATAACTGTGGAAAGCGAATTGGGGAAAGGCTCGACATTTATCATCACTCTTCCCCTCTCCGGTGTTGAAGTTTCTGAATGAAATTAACATTTTTAACATACCCGAGAGGAATTATGCTTTTTTAAATGTTATAAAAATATAGGGATAGGAAATATTAAAAAAAGAAAATATTAAAACGATATATAATATGGATGATAAACTAAAAATACTTCTCTGCGAGGATGATGAGAATCTGGGCATGCTTTTGAGGGAGTTCCTTCAAGCCAAAGGATTCAATGCAGACCTTTATCCCGACGGAGAAAAAGGCTACAAAGCTTTCTTGAAAGGAAAGTATGATCTTTGTGTGCTCGATGTGATGATGCCAAAAAAGGATGGTTTCACGCTTGCTCAGGAAATTAGAAATGTGAACGGAGAGGTGCCTATAATTTTCTTAACTGCCAAAGCATTGAAAGAGGATGTGCTGGAAGGGTTTAAGATCGGGGCCGACGATTACATTACCAAGCCATTCTCCATGGAGGAACTTGTTTTCCGCATTGGAGCAATCCTGCGCCGCGTCAAAGGGAAGAAAGACAAAGAGATTACTCTCTATAAGATTGGTAAATATACTTTTGATACTCAGAAACAGGTGCTCATCGCCGATGATAAGACTCAAAAGCTCACAACAAAGGAATCAGAACTTCTTGCGCTCCTGTGTTCGCATGTGAACGATATTTTGGAACGCAATTTTGCATTGAAATCAATTTGGATTGATGATAACTATTTCAATGCAAGAAGTATGGATGTTTACATTACAAAACTCCGTAAACTTCTTAAAGATGATCCTTCAATCGAGATTATCAATATCCATGGAAAAGGTTACAAGCTTATTGCGCCTGAAGTCGAGACTTCAGCCGCGGCTGAGTAATCTGATGGGATAATATATAGAAATAAAAAAATAACAAAGACCCTAAGATTACCGGTGTCTTTGTTATTTTTTATATTTGTCGAAAAGACCCTTTTTTAAATTTAAACAACCTCTATAACGGTTGATTCAACCGAATGCCTTATGAATAAAATATCGCGTGTTTTATATTTTATATATCAATGGTTCATCGCAGGCCCGATATTCGTAGTGGCCACCTTCATAACAGCTCTGATCACAGCCTTCGGTTCAATGATCGGAAACAGGGATTTCTGGGGATATTGGCCACCGAAATATTGGGCAATGTTCACTTGCTGGCTCTTTCTCATGAGAGTAAAAGTGGTTGGGCGAGAAAATATAGATAAGAAAACATCATACGTTTTTGTGGCTAACCATCAGGGTGCATACGATATATGGTCGATTTATGGCTTTTTGAATCATAATTTCAAATGGCTTATGAAAAAGGAGCTTGAAAAGATCTTTGCAGTTGGTTGGGCTTGCAAACGGGCCGGACATGTGTTTGTGGACGATTCAAGCATACATGGCATAAAAACCACGATAAAGGATTCTGAAGAAACACTTAAGGACGGGATGTCGCTGGTCATCTTCCCCGAAGGGAGCAGAAGTTGGGACGGAAAGATGATTCCATTCAAACGCGGCGCTTTTATGCTTGCTTCCGAATTCGGCCTCCCGGTGGTTCCTATTACCATTGACGGCAGCTTTAAGGCTATGCCTCGTTTCACATATAATATGACGCCGACAAAAATAACTCTAACTATTCATAAGCCTATTTATCCTGGAGAAAAAGGGTTTAACACTAAACAACTATTACTGCAATGTACAGAAGAGATACAATCAGCACTTTCTTGACAATTGCCGGTTCTGATAATACCGGAGGTGCAGGAATACAAGCCGACATTAAAACGGCATCGGCATTCGGTGTGTCTGCGTCATCCGTAATTACAGCAATTACTGCGCAAAAGGAGGATGAAATCACAGCAATTCTTCCGGTTCAGGACGATATGCTCTCTGAGCAGATTGACACCATTTTCGAAACATTTATTCCCGACGCAATAAAAATCGGCATGATCCCCTCTCCTAAGGCCGTTGATATTATCGCTGAGAAATTGATGCGGTTTGATGCCAAGAATATTGTGGTTGACCCTGTAATTGTGTCATTGGAGGGAGAGGTGTTGAAAGGCCGGAATAAGGAGATTTTTGATGAGATCAAGAATAAACTATTCCCGATTGCAACTCTTGTAACCCCTAACTTTGATGAGGCTCTGGCAATAACGGGATTAAGCCGCCTGGAAAGCTCGAAAGATTTCGGAAAGATTCTTTATGAGAAATCCGGGGCACCAGCTGTGCTGCTGAAGGGGGGCGACAGCAAATCGGACTATTGCACCGATATCCTTTTTGACCAAGATGATACAAGGATGTTCCGTCAATCGAAAATTATTACCGATCGGACTCATGGCACCGGGAGTGTGCTCTCTTCTGCCATAGCATGCGGCTTGGCAAAAGGCTTCCACTTGTCAAAAGCAGTAAGGATGGCAAAAGATTATGTCTCTTTCGCACTTCAGAAAGGAGTGGATATTAAGCTTGACCATAGCAACGGTCCGCTTTATATCTTCAATAAATAAATCCTTATATCAGTCGATTTTTTCTTTTATATTGATAGATTAACATTTATAGATTATAGGAGTAAACCAACCTTCCCTTTTCATCGTTATAAAGTTAAGAAATTGATACCGAATATAAATAAAAATATAG
>CAMWXH010000062.1 GCA_947178165.1 uncultured Porphyromonadaceae bacterium
TGTTTAACATAGTATGAAGCAATGCACTTTTGAAGAATTATTGATTCCAGTGGTTTCCGCAAGTTGCTTAATACCTATGTAACATTAGCCATTTGCTATTGTTCATGGAGGAATTTTTAAAAGTTGGTGAAAATCAGGAGAAATGTTAAAAATACACCCTCAAAAGGGAATGATATCTCATGGTCTTTACGCAATCAGTGAGACAATATAACAAAGTGTTAACAGATGTTAAGAAATTTGATTATGGAAATAATAAACATTCCTTTAAAAAGCAGTGTTAGACAATATGATACCTTTGAAGCGAGGCACAAGAGAAGAATCCGACTAAACAATAAAAATAAAAAAGAAGATTATGAAATATGTCAACTCCGGATATGGCAAGATACCGTTGTTGTCGCTCATTGCCATATTATCCATCTCCCTGACGGTGAATTTGCCGGGACTGGCGATTTCCCCGATTATGGGCAAGCTTAATCAGGTTTTCAGCCACGTCACAGAATTGGAAATCCAGTTGCTGACCGTATTGCCGAATCTGGTGACCATTCCATTCATATTATGTTCTGGAAAAATCTGTACTCCTAAAAACCAGATTTTCATTTTAGGGATCGGCCTTGGATTATACACCCTGACCGGTGTGTTATATTTTTTTGCCGACTCTATGGTTGAGCTGATTCTGCTCAGCTGTCTTTTGGGAGTGGGCTGTGGCCTTGTGATCCCCCTCGCCGCGAGCCTCATATCGCAATATTTTGTGGGAAAGGCTCGTACGAAACAGTTAGGCATGAAATCATCCCTTTCCAATTTCACCGTAATTTTCGCCACCCTCTTTGTGGGCTGGATGGCTGCCATAAACTGGCATCTTGCCTTCATAGTTTATATGGTTCCGATCATTCCGTTGGCCCTGATTCCTTTTATGACTGACAGTTATATCAGAAAGAACAGCATAAATGTTCAGGCTCCGCCTTATAAGCCCCTTGAGGAACCCGCTCCTTCAGATGAGGAGAAACAGGTTCGCACTACAGCCAAAAAACCTGTGTCGCCTAACTTCCATTTCTCCGGCAAGAGAGTTTTAGGGCTGCTTTTTGGAATCATGGGTGTCTATTTCATCATGACCTACGGCACGGAGGTTGTGAGCTATTACCTCCCGTTCTCTATGGAGCATTATAAGCTCTCAACAGGAGATGTGGGCGTGGCCACGGCAATGTTCTTTACGGCTGCCACTGTTTCAGGATTTCTGCTAACCAAGATAATTCAGAAATTGAAGCAGCGCACCGTGCAGATTTCGATAGCATTATGTATTGCCGGCCTACTGATAGTCGGATTGCTGCATTACTATTGGTCGTTTATTTTAGGTGTGTTCGTGATGGGATTCGGTTACGGAGTGGTCCAGCCTGTGATTTATGACAAGACCTCCTATATAGCTCCTACAGCCGCAAAATCCACAGCCTATTTTTCCTACCTGCTGACGTGTAACTATATCGGCATCTCGATAGTTCCTTTTATTGTGGGGGGTGCCAAGCGTCTGTTCGATGCAGGTTCCGATCCCAATTTCTCATTCATTTTCAATGCCTGCGTATTGGCGGTGGTTTTAGGTATAGCAATCTGGAAACGTCGCAGCTTCGTGTTTGAGGCTGACGACACTTTTGCCAACAGCAAACCGGCAACGGTGGCTTCAAAAAATGTTGAAACTGCTTCAAAGCAGTAAGAACTTCAAACTTCTATTGCTTCCTTCAATATAAGCCAGATATATTCCGGGAGCAAAATGAGATAATGATATCTCTTCCAGGGCAGAGGAGGATTCAAGCGATAGGAGACCCTGTCCCGAAATGTCGGTAACAAATATTCTTGTATCTTTCATTTCGGGATTCCATAGAGAGAGAATTGAGCCGGAGAAGGTGAGTTTACGGTTGTCGTAGTTAGCCATGTCTCCGGCTCCATTTATATCCGTTATGCCGGCATGGGCTTTTATGGCATTCTTCAAGCCCTCCAGCGGATTGAACCATCCCTGGCCATGGCGAGGATTCTCAGGTTCGGGATAATCATGACGGTTGGTTTCGGATAGAATCTGCTGAATATCTTTTGCAGTAAGATCAGGCAAAGCCTCAAGCCAGCAAGCCAATGTGCCGGCCACGTAAGGCGCAGACATAGATGTTCCGGAATTAGCGGCCCATATATATTCTTTCCCGCCGGCGGTTGTGGAGGCATTTATATGTTCCGCACCATTGGGATGAGCATTATGGAAAGGAGTGCTCATGGCCGAGATTATCCAGAATCCGGGCGCCACAGTGTGAGGCATGACCCGGCCGTCGTTCAATGTTGAGTAGCTGCTATAGGGCGACACTGTGCCCGGCTGGTGCTCATTGAAGTAATCCTCTCCGGAAAGCGCCGGCATTTGATTGCGGCTTATATACATCCCCACGCTAATCACATTCTCTCCTGACGCAAGATCGCTGAAAGACAGTATTGAAGATGGTTCGGCTCCTCCCGGGACGGCTTTGAAAACGGTGTATTGAAAATCGCCATAAATATCGGCGTGTGTGCCGGGAGCTCCTGTAACCTCAATCACAGGCACATATCTGGCCCAGGGTCCATAAGAGGAAGCAAGAGAGGTATGTGCATCATACTCCATAATCACACGGTAGCGGCCGTTTTCGGAATCGATTTCACCGGTAAGGCTTATCCAGCCTGAATATATGCCGGCAAAATCCGCATCATATATCACTGTCTCTTTTTCAGTTGAAGGTGTCCTGTCGGGGTCGGAAGTGACAACGAAGCTGTTGCCTTCATAGAGTTCTTGCCAAGGGAACATCTTGAAAATCTTCTGTTCTTGGGCATCCTGAATCCCGAAACGCACCTGAAGAGGGGAATCATCAATGCTCCAAACGTCGGTGGCTCCGTATGGATCGAATTGCACCCAGTCGGTGCTGTAAATGGCTAATGAGGCAGTGCGGTCGGTGTCGGTGAAATCAAACGGCAGAGTGAAATTTTTTATTCCCCCATTTCCGGCGGAAAGAACCACTATTGCTTCCTCGCCAATCATGCCGAGATACTGGGAAAAGAGCGCAGAACCGTCGTGAGGGCCGATATAATTGGCCATCGACATATTAATCACTGCACGTTTCCCATTTTCTTTGGCATATTCGAGAATATCTTCCGCACCGCAGAGCAATCCAACATCTGTGAGCTCGGAGGTGGTGATAACAATATCGGAACCGGGAGCCATCCCTTTATAGGCGCCGTATGAGCCGGCCATTATATTTGCAACGTGGGTGGCGTGCCAATTATCGGGAGTGTCAGTGATCCAATCAGCGTATTCCTTCTTGGAATTGAGCACTATGCGTTCTCCGGAACCCTCTTTATACTGCACAATCCTCTTGATTCGAGGGGAGCCGTCAGCATTAAGGAAGGCTATATGAAGAGGATCGATGCCTACATCGCATATCCCTGTCACAACTCCTTCCCCGGTGTAGGGCATAGGAAGCTCCACTCCGGAATGTATATAATCGGCATGAAACCATTCCCTTGCCTTATCCATGGAATGACTCACCTTTCGTCCTCGCTCTATTTTAGAGACCCCACCTATCTTCTTGAGCCTTTTAAGAGGAGAGGCATCCTTATCCCTTATGGTGTAATTGGAATCTCCGGCACGGGTATCAGATGCGTTCTTATAACCGATAGGGATATAACATAAAAGGAGATGATCACGACGACGCAAAATCTCCACTCCTTCATCTAAAAGCGGAGGTATTGCTTCCTCAGAATCAATCTTTATAATGGCGGCATAATGTGTGTCGGAATCAGAAGGGCGGGCTTCGCTATCTCCTCGTGCCGAAGCGGCAAGGGAAGAAAAAAGTGCTGAAATGAGCAGCACGCTGTATGATAAAGTGGAAAATAATCGTTTCATAATTAAAAAACGGAAAGCGTGCTGAACTATTTTATACTAAATTAGTATTACATATATAAAGGATTGTTAAATCATCTTTAAAATTGATTAAACTTCAATCTCTCCATAATCTCCATAAAGCTTAAATTGTAAGAGAAATGCCCACTATAAATGATAACAGCACTGTTGAAACTGATGTTCCTAAAACGTTCTCAAGTGCATCCGACAAAAAGAACCTTGTGATTGCGGTTGTTGCCATAGGAATCGTGACGGGATTGGCGACCTTCCTGATGAAAGAGGCTATTAAATGGATAGGGCGGCTGATCTCTATCGGCATGAATGCAGACACGTCTAACCTCCTTTTTCTCGTGGTGCCGGTATTGGGAATCATGCTTGCCATGATTTTCCAAAGATTCCTTCTGAAGCAGGATCTATCGCACGGCACGGCCATGATAAAACGGGATTTGCAAGATGGGCAGTACCGATTGTCGAGCGACTTGATGTACACTAACATAATAGGGTGTTCGGTCACCATAGGTATGGGAGGATCGGCCGGAGCTGAGGGCCCGAGCGCCTACACGGGAGCGGCCATAGCAAGCAATTTTGCAAGATGGCTTAATATCGACGACCGTTGGTTGCGTCTGCTGATTGGGATCGGGGCCGGCGCCGGCATAGCCGGAATCTTCAAGTCTCCAATCGGGGGGGCATTGTTCACGCTGGAGGTGCTCGGACTTGAACTCTCCACGCTTCCTGTAATTGCCCTTGTGTCGGCCTGTCTCATATCCTCGTGTACGGCGTTGGCATTCGGAGGCTTTGCTTTCGACCTCAAATTTGTGGATTATATCTCTTTTGATCCCGCTAATTTTATGTGGATGACACTTCTTGGGCTTTTCTGCGGCATTTATAGCATTTACTATAACGCTTCGAAACAGATGACCGGGAAATTGCTTAACGGAGTGGCCAATCCATGGTTCCGCGCCCTGATGGGTGGAATTATGCTGTCGGTTGCCATTTTCTTTTTCCCCTCGCTATTTGGAGAAGGATATTCGGTTGTGGATAAGATAATCAACTGCCGTCCCTCGGAATTGCTGAGCTATAGCCCCTTTTATACCGGACTTTCGACTCCCGGATTGCTGATGCTCCTGACAGCAGGCGTGCTCTTGCTGAAAGGGATAATGGTTTCGGCCACAATCAATGGTGGAGGAGTGGCCGGAGATTTTGCACCGACATTGTTCGCAGGGTGTCTTGCAGGCTACCTGTTCGGAATGATGATGAATAACTGGTTTGGTTTTGCATTGCCGGTAGAGAATTATGCCCTGCTCGGCATGGCAGGAGTGATGACGGGAACAATCAAGGCACCGCTAATGGCAATCTTCATAACGGCCGAGATGAGCAACAGCTATCAGTTCATGTTCGGCTTCCTTCTTGTAGCGACCGTTTCATACGCTGTTGTCTTGGCATGGGATCACTATGGCCCGGGAAAGGTTTCACAGGCAGCCGGCAATTCTGATAATGGCAATCCTAATAGCGGAGATAAAATGCCTGTGGAAGAAAGCGCACAGTGAATGGTGAGCCGGAGGCTTTGGCGGGTGCGCTCTTCACGTAATAGAAAGAGTGTTGCGTGTCCCAGCTCTTGATATCGACCTTGCGCGTCTCCCCTGGAGGGATATGGCATTTCACTTCGTGGAATTGTTTATGGAGCTGTCGGCCATCAGGGGTGAGATATTCAATTTCGAGCATAATGACAGTCATTGTGCGGTCAGTCCTGTTGGTCACAAAAAAGGATTCGCTTCCGCTATTGAGCTTCTTGTCGAAGCCTGAGAAGGAGATTTGGCCGAGATGATATTTATCATCAGAAGAAGCCTCCGACACATCAACACGGAAAGATCCTTCAGTCTGCTTCCCCTTTTTCTCCTCCTTGGATTCTTTCGCGGAGAAACGGTAGCTGATTTTTTTCGCTTCCGAGGGGAAAGAGGAAGCGAGGATAATAATGGCGAAGATATATTTGAGGAGGGTTTGCATGGGGCGAAAGTTATGTGAAACGGATTGTCAGCAAGGAACTAAAGATATTTGGGTGCGCCTCTTTCAATTTTATCGCTATAAGGATTGGGGAATAACCTGATGAGCCCTTTGGGCAGTTTCTCTATTGGGTCATCGGTGGAGAAACGGAAAATGGATAGCATTTTCCAGAACTTGGGGAGATATCTTGATGCTTTAAATGAAATCTTAAATTTTCTTTTCTCCACTCGCAGGCTTCCATCCTTCTCATTAAATATAGCCAGACAGTTTGAGGGGTCGGAAAGGATTCCGTCGCGTCTGGTGGAATATAAGGAGAGATGAAACTTATCGGGATCAATTGAGCCGGTGAGTTCTCCGATTTTCTCACCCGGTTTCAGGCGACAGTCGGGAGTTGTGATAATGATGATGTCATATCTCCTTTTGCGTTGGTCGGAAAGGGCAATAAGCACGGCAGTGTTATCTTCGGGAAACTCCCATATTCCTTCAATCCTGTCAAGAGGAGACTTCCGGCAAAATTCCAATGCCCTCCCCATATCGGATATCTTCTCCCCATAGGCGGCTCCAATGGAGAAGAGGGAACAGAGGGAGATCAGGAGGAGAGAAAGGGGAGAGCGCATAGAGCGTAATATTACTTGGTTGAGAAAGTATATGAGAGGCCCACCGAAAGAATCTCCTTCAGCATCCATCGGTTCCATTTGGGATCAAGGCTCTTGTCGGCCGTTGAATCATAACGGAGGTTGACATAGAGCTGAGTGGAGAAGAAGCGGTTGAACTGAAATTCGAGAGTGTTCTGCCAATCGGCATTGCTGTTCTTATAGTCGGTGAAGAGGAAAAGACGCGTCTTGTAAAGCACATTATCCCATATTTTCCAATTGAATGTGATTTCGGCCGTGCTACCGAATTCACTCACCGTCTTTTCCGATTGTTCCATGCCGAATTGTAGATGATCCACATTCGGGTCGATGGCCGTCTTTAGGTTATATGAGATCGGAGAGATGGAGGCAACAAAATCGATAGTCTTTTTTGCATTCTGTTTGGTATAGGTCATACCGAGACCGAGAGTCAGCACACCCGGGGTCAGGAATGAAGCAGTGCGCACCATCGAATCGGAGGGGTAGTTGTTCAGGAACTGTGTCTTGAACTGTCCGGTGAATGAATAATACCAGTTATGGGCGGCCTTATAACCGAATTTCAGGTTATACTGGAAAAGGTCTTCCGAGATGGAATATTTGTGAATCTGATTATCTTCGGTGGAGTTCAATCCGAGCTTATAGCTGACAGTGCTCTGGAACATCATGTTAGGATGATATACTTGATTCAGCTGCACGTCCCACAGGAAATTTCCCAACAATGCAAGGTAATTATTTCCACCTTGATACCAGTTTCTCGAAAGATATGCCTGGGAGAACTGCAATGCGGCGTTCACGAGATGAAGCCAATGTTTTCTTTCCAGCTCAATTTCAGGCACCACCGCATCATCGGTGTTTACACTCAGGTTCAGCTTACGGAGAAAAGCCGCATAACTGTAATCCTCAGGCGGCATTGTGGGGGGCACGGGGAGAGTCCAGAAAGCATAGTTGCTTTGGGAAGGGCTGTAGATCATGTCGCGATACTGCATGTCGAGCTGATTCCGGAATGAAGCGGTGTTACGCACAAGCCACTCCGGAAGCACATCGCCGGTGATGATTCCGGGCAATGGCTCTGCAACCACGGCTTCTTTTACAATGATTGAATCGCGGGGTGCATTGGGGAGATCGGCAAGGTCCCACGGATTATCTTCGCTCGCGCTCACTGAATATATCACCCTCTCGATAGAATCGGGCTCTTCGCGGAAATAAAGCTCCTTAAAAAGTTCGGCCGATATCGTGGTGTCGGGCAGAGCCGGCCTTTGAGGGGCGACAGCGTGCCGATAGCCCATAAAGACTTTGGGCATTCCGAAAAGATTCATGGTGGGAGCATCGGGATCCGGAACAATCTCGCCGAGGAGTTCTTCAAGACTTCTCGACGCAATGCTGTCGGACGGTTCCTCAATGCCTTGCGCCGTAACGAGGCAAGGGAGGAGAGTGAAAAGCAATGTGGATATAAGAGATCTTTTCATGTCAGTCTTTATGTGGGGCTGATAGAAGTTTTGAATAGTCGGGTGATTTGATCAAGCGATAAGCCTCCTTGAAAATAGGGTCATATTGGTTATAGACCTTGAAGTAGGTGGCATTGTCATAGACATCGCGGCCGATGAGTCCCTTAATTACGGTGGTGAAGAGATTGCGGCTGCGCTCCGCTTCCTCTTCATTTGGAGCCACTCCCTCCTTCTCAGCCATGGCATAGAGATCGGCAAGCATTGCATCTGTCACATCGAAGCCATTGAGGAAATCGGTGTCGGTCTTGAATTTCCCCTTTATCTCCTTCCGGTTGGCATCCACATATTTTATCACGAACTGGTTTATGCATCCTTTGGCTTGGACATCGCGATAATATTTGGTGAACTCGGTTGTATCGAGCGGCACGAATTTATCAGGAGAGATTCCTCCGCCTCCATAGATGGGGCGCCCGAGACGGAGGGTGTTTACCTTGAGCGAATCTATGTATTTTATTGAATCGGCATGCATAAGTTCGCCGTGATTGTAACGGTCGAGAATATCCATGGCATATGCCTTCTGGTCGCCCTTAGTGTAGGGTTTCTGAATGTCGCGTCCGGTGGGGGTGTAGTAATGCGCCACGGTGAGACGGATCATTGAGCCGTCGGGGAATGGGAGCGGCCGCTGAACAAGGCCTTTTCCGTAGGTGCGGCGACCCACAATCACGCCACGGTCCCAATCCTGCACTGCACCTGAAGTAATCTCTGCAGCCGAGGCGCTATACTGGTTCACCATCACCACTAAGCGTCCATCCTTGAAAAGAGGCTTTGACTTGCTCGGTTCGGTGCGGAAATCATAGCGCGGAGAATTGAGGCCCTCCGTATATACCGCCGTCTTGCCCGCCTCAAGAAATTCTCCAAGAATGTCAACGGCGGCGTTGAGGTAGCCTCCTCCGTTGTCAACGAGATCAAGGATAAGCGACTTCATTCCCTGTTTCTTCAGGTCGGTAAGCGCCTTGACAAGCTCCTTGTGCGTGTCGGCGGCAAATTTGTTGATACGGATATATCCGGTTTCCGGATCCACCATATATGCTGCATCGACGCTGTAAATGGGGATGTCGGCACGCGTGATGCGGAAATCGATGGTATCGGTGACAGCATCGGCACGACGAAGCACCTTGACATCAACGTTGGTTCCCTTCGGGCCACGCAGACGCTTCATGATAGCTGAATTTTTCATCTTCACTCCGGCTATCGATGTGTCGTTTACGGCTATGATGCGGTCGCCGGCAAGCAGCCCGACACGTTCCGAGGGGCCTCCGGCTACGGTGGATATGACATATAGAGTATCCTTATTCATATTGAACGTGATCCCTATGCCGCTGAAGTTGCCGGCCAATGGCTCATTCAATTCTCTCGTCTCCTCTGCATTGGAATATGCGGAATGGGGGTCGAGCTCTTCAAGCATTCCCTTAATGGCAGCCTCAACGAGCTTCTCTTCGTTGACAGTGTCAACATACAGCTGAGAGATGGCATTCTCAGCCATCTGAAGCTTATGGATAGGTTGAATCTGAGCGCGCGTGAATGCCATGCCCGCGGCAATGGCCAAGAGGAGAGGGAGATATATCTGTTTCTTTTTCATTTCTATTCTTCTGTTATTTTGGGGAGAAGAGAGGAGGTTTTAAAGCCGTTGGCTTCGAGTTCCCTTACCACCGAGGATGATATGAAGCCATACTCAGGCTCTGAGAAAAGGATGACCGTATCAATCCCGAGCACTTTCAGGTTTACATCGGCCAGATTCCTTTCATATTCAAAATCCAGTGAGCTCCTGATTCCGCGAAGCAGGAAATCGGCACCAGCTTTTCTTGCAAACTCGGCTGTAAGTCCTGTGTAGCTCATAACTTCGACCCTTTTCGGCTCCGAAGGTTTATTCAAGGGCCTTACGGTCTCCTTGATTTGATTAAGGCGCCCATCAATATCTGCCGGTTTCCCTTTATTTATATTGTAGCCCACAGCCACAATCACGCGGTCGGCTACTTCAAGACCACGCTCCACGATGCGGAGATGCCCGATGGTGAAGGGATTGAAGGAGCCGGCAAAAAGAGCTGTTTTTATATGTGGATCTGTTTGCATATATTTATCGCCTGAAGCAGGGACTTATGATCATATCTGGGAATCGTCTTCTATGACGAGATTATTTATAATGAAATTCTGCCGCTCCATGGTGTTCTTTCCCATATAAAACTCCAGCAGCTTGTCAACAGAGTCTTCACGTTTGAGTTTCACCCGGTCGAGACGCATGTCGGGCCCTATGAATTCAGCAAACTCTGCATCATTTATCTCTCCGAGACCTTTGAATCGGGTTATCTCGGCATTGTTGCCGAAGCGGGCTATGGCGGCTTCGCGTTCTGCATCGGAATAGCAATACACCGTATCCTTCTCTTCAGGTGTCTCCGCAGGTTCATCACCCTTGGCCGATTTGCGGCGGGGCTTCCTCTTGGTGCGTCGGGTGGAGTTCTTGTCACGCACGCGGAAAAGAGGGGTCTGAAGGATATAGACGTGACCTTTCTTCACTAAGTCGGGGAAGAACATAAGGAAGAAGGTTATGATAAGCAACCGGATGTGCATGCCATCGACATCAGCATCGGTAGCTATGATCACTTTGTTATAACGCAACCCTTCAATGCCATCCTCTATGTTGAGGGCCGCCTGGAGGAGGTTGAATTCATCGTTCTTATATACCACCTCCTGGGTCATTCCGAAAGAGTTGAGCGGTTTGCCGCGAAGCGAGAACACTGCTTGCGTTTCCGCGTTCCTCACCTTTGTTATTGTGCCCGAAGCCGACAGACCCTCTGTGATGAAAATTGCAGAATCGTCGCGGCGGTCTTCTGTCTTGGCGTTCGGTTTGCGAGTGTCGTTATAGTGAACGCGGCAATCGCGCAGCTTCTTATTGTGCAGGCTTACCTTCTTCGCTTTCTCGCGTGCAAGTTTTGCAACGCCAGCCATAGCCTTGCGCTCTTTCTCATTGGCTGAGATTTTGCGGAGCATGGCTTCGGCCACATCGGTGTTCTTATGAAGATAGTCGTCGAGTTCCTTCTTTATGAAGTCGCCGATGAATTTATTCACCGTCAGATCGCTGTTGGGAGCGACTGTTTTGGAGCCAAGCTTGGTTTTTGTCTGGCTCTCGAACACCGGTTCCTGAATCTTTACGGCCACAGCAGCCACCATGCCGTTGCGGATATCAGAGAATTCATAGCCTTTGCCGGAAAATTCCTTGATGGTACGGCTCACGTGCTCGCGGAACGCGGAGAGATGGGTGCCTCCCTGGGTGGTATGCTGGCCGTTGACAAATGAATAATACTCCTCGCCATATTGGGCTGTATGGGTCAGCACAACCTCTATGTCTTCACCTTGAAGGTGGATGATAGGATAGAGGGGTTCGGAGGTCATGTTGTCTTTGAGGAGGTCGAGCAATCCATGGCGCGAGAGATATTTCTGTCCGTTGTAGAAAATCTGGAGGCCGGTGTTGAGGTAGGTGTAGTTCTTCACCATTGTCTCTACAAATTCGGGATTGAACTTGTAGTTCTGGAAAAGGGCATTGTCGGGAGTGAATCTCACGAGTGTGCCGTTTGCTTCTCGAGTGTCGGTGATGTCTGATTGGCGCAGGAGCTTCCCGCGGTCAAATTCCACTTCCACCATCTTTCCGTCGCGCACGGATGCCACACGGCAGTAGGTTGAGAGGGCATTGACGGCTTTCAGGCCCACACCGTTGAGGCCGACAGATTTCTTGAAGTTTTCGCCGTCAAACTTGCCTCCCGTATTGATGTTTGAAGCCACCTCCTTCACTTTGCCCAAAGGGATTCCGCGCCCATAGTCGCGCACGGTGACTTCCCCCTCTTCCGAGAGAGTGATGTCGATTCGTTTCCCTGCACCCATGTTGAACTCGTCGATAGAGTTATCGACCACTTCCTTTACGAGTACATAAATTCCATCATCTGCATGTGTGCCGTCGCCAAGTTTGCCGATATACATGCCCGGACGGCGGCGTATATGTTCATTCCAGTCAAGGGTCTGGATTGCATCTTCATTATAGTTCCCGGCGGCGGAGGCAGTTATCACGTTCTCGTTTTCCTCCGGTTCCGGGGCTTGATTCGCTGGATTAAAAAGATCGTCGCTCATTAAAGATTCTGCTTTTTGCAAAGTTACAAAAAAAACGGCAAAAATAATAATGCCCGATGGTTGGCGTTAAGAAAAATATGAAAGATTTTGCAGCCATTGATTTTGAAACAGCCAACGGAAAACGTTCGAGCGTTTGCAGTGTGGGTGTAGTTGTGGTTAGAGACGGGCGTATCACCGACCGTTTCTATCGCCTTATCCGTCCATATCCTAATTATTATTCTCCCTTTACGACTGCCATACATGGCCTTACGCCTAATGATACATGCGATGCCAACCCTTTCCCGTTGGTTTGGAAAGAATTGGCACCGCTTATTGAGGGATTGCCTTTGGTTGCGCATAATTCCCCTTTTGACGAGGGGTGTCTGAAGGCTGTTTTCGAGGCGTATAAGATGCGCTATCCCGGCTATCATTTTTATTGCACTTGCCGTGCATCGCGGCAATTTTTCGGACGGGAGTTACCCAATCATAAGCTTCATACTGTCTCGGCTCGGTGTGGTTATAATCTTGAAAATCATCATCACGCGCTTGCCGATGCCGAAGCATGTGCCCATATCTGGCTAACGCTGACAGAGGGATTGCATCTCCTCTGAGAACCAATCCCCTGTAGATATTTTCAAAATTGTAAAAGACTATTAACCTACTTCTTGCATTGTCTCTTTCTGAGTACGAGCGGAGAGGATGCCTTTCCAGCAGATGGCGGCTATTGCTGCGCCAGCGAGAGGGCCTACAACCATGATCCAGAAGTCGCCCCATGCTTCGGGGGAGAAGAGCGCCGGGCCGAAGCTGCGGGCAGGGTTCACTGAGCAGTTGTCAACAGGAATGCCCACGATATTCACAAGTCCGAGTGCAAGACCGATGGCAAGGCCGGCAAAGTTGCCGAATCCAAATTTCTCATCAGTCACGCCGAAAATTACCAGCACGAAGAAGAATGTGAAGAGAACTTCCATAAGGAGCGCCATTCCTGCGGTGGCTCCCGGCTGAAGCACGTTGGTTGCAAGGTTGGCATCGCCTGTTACGCCTCCAAAGTTGAAACCGCCGTCCATGTTGACGAACCAATAGAGGAAGCCGGCTCCGATTGCGGCTCCGATAAGCTGGCTGATTACGTAACCGATGAAGTCTTTTGTGGGGAGCTTGCCTGCGCACCACATTGCGAACGATACAGCGGGGTTAACGTGACATCCTGAGATGTTGCCGATGCAATAGCATAGACACACGAGCACGAGGCCGAAGCAGAGGCCAATTCCTAAAACACCGATCGAGGGGCCTGCGAGTACTGCGCTGCCGCATGCCATAAGCACTAAAAACATTGTGCCGAGTCCTTCGGCAATAAACTTTTTCATAGTGGAAAATTTAAATTGTTAATATGGATATGTAGTTATAACCTATTATAATTTAAATAGTTTACTTAAAACTATATGTTATAAAACATAAGCTGGATTGATCAGCCTTTTTTAAGGACTCATAGATGCCTAATATCATAGTAGCATTATATGCTTATGGGAGCAGGATAAAGATAGGGTTAATGAAAAAGGCGTATTCCCGAAGGAACACGCCTCTATAAAAATTTTATAAAGGATTGGAATTATTTCACCATAACTTTGCGGGTCTGACCGTTGCGAACCTCGATGAAGAGGCCATTTTCAGGCTTTTCGATCTTCACGCCCTGGAGGTTGAAGTAAACAGCCTCTGAAGAGTCAGCGTTGAGAGAATTTATGCCTGTGGTTTTGTCTTCAGTGATTGTTACTGTATAAGGCTTTGAACTCAAATCCACGTCGAAGGTGTATTTATACTTCGGATTGGCCTCAGAGAAGACCGGATTGCTCATGCCGGTGTCGCCTAATGTGAGGGGTTTGCCCAATTCAATTGGTTCAGTGATACCATACCAGGTTACACTGGGTTTGTTAACGACAAACTTGAAGCCTGTCTCAGGAGTAAGCCCGATGATAGAAAGCACGGCCTTGCCATCCTCTGAAACTTTTGCAGTATATTCGGGATCGGTGGCGTTGTATTTATTGTGGGTTCCAGCGAGAGTGACAGTCCATCCTTCGAATCCTTCGGTTGGGAATTCGGTCTGTGTGCCGGTAACAATCAGTGTCAGTGCCTCTGGATCAAAAGTGAATGTATAAGTGCCGGCATATAAGATTAGGTTTGTTCCGTCGCCATCTGTAAGGGCAATTGTTTTATCAAGCACCACATCAGCATCATCAGCATTTACAGCTTGATACCAATTAACTTGAGGATTCTTGCCGGGTTCGGTGATTGTGGGGTCAACTTCCTTGATACCGAAGCTTCCTGTGATAACCTTTTTGTTGGCGAGAACAAATTTGCCATCAGTGAAGGTCATTTTTTCACTTGACCAGTTTGGATCTCCAAAGATGTTTCCATGGATGTAGAATTCATTATCATAAGTGGGATCGACAGGATCGATTTCTCCCTGACCGGCAACTACGAGAGTAGCAGTCTCGAAATTGTCTTCAGAGGAGAGAGTGAATGTAACGTTACCACCCTTAGCAAGAGTCATATTATTTTTTCCTGCAGTCAGATCGTAAGTGCCATCGGCAAGCTTCTTGCCTGCGCCTCCAAGATTTGTGGTATTCACGTCCTTGCCGCAGAAACGGAAGTCCTTGGTTGACATATCAGGCACATTAAGAGTATATGTCTTGCCATCGGTTGTGGTCATGCGATATTTTTCCAAGGCAGCCCAGCCTGTACGCTCACCAATCAGATACATACGAGGATATTCGTCAACTGTTTCTTCCTGGCCAGAGATGGAAAGTGTAGCGGTTTTATGCATATCGCCCAATACGAAATTGAAAGTTACGTTTCCACCGTTATCAAGAGTCATATTTCCTGTTGAGCCTTCAGTATTGAGTTCGTAATCATCACCATTAGCCATATTCTGAAGGCCATTTGAGAAGTAGTAATTGTGGGCATCTCCACCTAAGAACTTAAACGGGTCATCGCCTGACATATTTTCAACAGAGATTGTATAGTTAACACCATCCGTTGTTTGAAGGCGGTAAGCCTCTTCAGCCTCCCAATTAGTGAGGGCTTTACTTACAAGATAGATTGGAGGATAGGGATCAGCATCAGGATCCTGTCCCTCAATCTTAACTTCTATGGCAGAGAAGTCATTGATAGGTTTCAGGGTAAGTGTAACTGCTCCACCTGTATGGAAGGTCATGTTGGTTTCACTATTGCCGGAGATTGTGTAGGTCCCGTTTTGTATATTCTGCGCGCCATTGGAAAACCACTTGTCACCGTTGGGGAGTTTTGCCATAAATTTAAAGGCAATATCAGAACCTGCATCGGCAATTTTAAGAGTGTAGGTTTGACCGTCCTCTGTTGACATAAGAAAATCAGGCGATGTTGCAAAATTGTAACGGTCGCTCATGAAATAGACTTTAGTATAGTCAGATGGGTCAACAGGAGTCTCCGAATGTTCACCTAACAGGTGTGAAGTTCCGTCACTGATGTGATAAACATAATCGTTCTGGAAAACGGTCTGATTTTCAATGTTGGAAGATTCGGCCTGATCTATTCCTGCGTTTACTTTCCAGCCTCCGATTTTCTTGTCTTTTATAAGATTTTCATCAATCTCCACCATCCAGTAGGAAGAAGGATTTCCTTCGCCAAGGTTATCAATAGTTACCTTAGTCATCTCTTTTCCCGGCCAACTTCCGAATAAATCAGGACTCCAAGAATAGATATAACATTTGTCGTAATCCCATTCTGAAGCGGGGATGTAAATCTTGGCATAAGTTATCTCCACATCACCAGCAGGTGTATAGACACCATCTATAATGTTGGCAATAGGATAAATTGAAGCACCCTCAGATTTAAGGGACTGTTTGCCATACACGGCTCCATCAGTAACGGGTAGATCTGTCGTCTGCAAAGCATCACTCCACTGTGTGCTTGATCCCCTAAAGATAATCTGAGCATTCTCTAAGTCTGCCACATATAGAGTGTGGCCATCAATGGTTTCGGTTGAGAGCTCTTGAAGATAGTCAGGACTCCATGAATATCCGTAAACGGATGTCCAGCCTGTACCCTCGTTGTCAAAATAGACTTTAGCTGCATTCATAGAGGCTGATGCCGCTAAGAGTCCTACTCCGGCGAGTAGTAAGAATTTTTTCATTAGATTAGAATTTATTTAGTTAAAAGAATTTTAAGGCTACTTTAGATTTTCAGGATTATTTTGGAAAAAATTCATGTCATGAATTTATCAAAGGCTAATTTAAATTAGCCTTTGATTACGCCTTATAGGGCTATTTCCCGAAGCGGTTTCTTATATTAATATGGTATGGTTACGGTTAAAAGAAAGAGTTAATCATGAAACGGTAAAGTAAATTAGTTTATCATTCGACCTGTAGAAAGCCCGAAGGCATTAGCGGGTTGTTTGACACGTGCAAATTTATGAATATTTTTTGTATCTACCAAATATTGAGAAATTTTTTTGGCGAAATGACTATCTTTGAGGGTTAAAGGATGACTGTTAGTTGTAAGTAACTAACAAGAGGAGCAAATGAAGTTTTTTTCAAGATGCTCAGCAAGAGAGTTAAGGAGCATGAAAGTTTGTCTGGTTGGGGGCATAGTCTTGAGAGGCGCCATTATGAGGAGTTTCCCTTGTTCGCACAGTATAAAATTATGGGCGGCGGGTTTAAATTTTTCGGGGAAGCTTTCATTTGTTATCAGGATTATCTTTGCTCCTGCAGCTTCAGCTTCTTTTCTTATTCGTTTTTCAGCTTCCGAAATAAAGGGGGATACCAGAACTCCTCCGTTGGATGCATAATATATGGAGAGAGTGAGATTGCGTTGTCGCTCCTCTTCAGAATCCCTCCTATGCACGACCACCTGTCGTTTGAATGGGTTGTCAAGCAGATGTAAATTGCCGTAGGCTTGCCAAGAAGTCCCCATGATTGAGAGTTGGTTGATGCGCTGGAAGAAGTTGGGGTTAAGTTGTCTTACCCTTAACCGGTGAGGGTTGGTGCGGATATAATTGAATATCACATTCAAGGAATGAGTTGGTCGGAGAATCCTGTCATAGAAATCTGGGTTGAAGATGGGGCCGGAAAGATGTGTAATTGCATCGGAAGAATGGGGATTATTATGTGCATGGGGTGTCGCAAGAAAAAGGTTCCTTATCTCTTGGCCTGTCTTAACTTTAAACATTCCGATATACGAACCTAATGGCTTTTCAATCCTGGCAGTGACAAAAATAAGGAAATGAATATGATCAGGCATAACCACATATTGCAGGAGCCGTAAGTGAGGACAATATTGAGGTATAGCTCGTATATTTTTCTCTATTACGGTTCCAATTGGAGTTAGCTCAAGTCTGACTGCTTCCGAGGATCCTTTCACAAATGAAAAAGATGGGATAAGGGGTGCTTTAGTGATTGTGATATGATAGATGCATCGGGAACGGTAGTCGTGGTTGTAGTCTCTGGGCATGGTAAAAAGAGGATTAGACTTATTTAATGATTTTTGCCGCAAGCGGCTTTCACCGGGGACAAATGCTCCGCTGGGGAGGAGCCTCTGCTTGCCGCAAGCGGCTTTCACGGGGGACAAAGGATCCGCTGGAGAGGAAACTCTGCTTGCCAGAATCTGCGTTCACGGGG
>CAMWXH010000063.1 GCA_947178165.1 uncultured Porphyromonadaceae bacterium
CTTTTCATCTATCTATAAATGCTCCATATCTCACTCTTTCTTCTGTTTACGGTATTGAGCCGGGGTTATTCCGAAGAACTTGTTGAAATGACTGTAAAAAGTGGCTCGGCGAACATATCCGCATTCTTCCGCAATAGCATCTATTGTCCAGTCGGGATGCTCATGAATCAACTTAACTGAATGTTCCACTCTGAGTTTGTTGATATATTCATTAGGGGTGAGACTGGTGAAGAGTTCAATAAGACTAATGACTTTAGACCTCGGCAAACCTGTGCATGCAACGATATTCTCACGGTTAAAATTAGAATTATTAAAAATATCACTATTTAGTACCCTTGCTTGCATTTCGATGAAAAGTTTCTGATTATTGGCCTCTTCTTCTCTCATCCCTCCTCTTATCTTTTCGTCAATTTGGTTGCGCTCTATTATCTCGTCAACACGTTTTGCGGCAATCTTTTGTTCCCTTACAGATTTCTTATAACTCTTGTAAAGCATAACCAGGATAATGATTACCAATATCAAAAAGACTATAGCCACAATAAGCAGAATATGCTTTCTCTGTAGCTCAGCTTTCGTTTGAAGAAGATTGATATCAGCTTCGTTAAGAGCGAAGATAGATGCGAGTTCTCGGGCTCTCATTGTATTTTCACGGTTAATAAGACTATCCTTAATAGCAGCCGTTCTCATAGAAAGAATATACGCTTCCTTATAGTTTCCCATCCCGGCCATTGCCAAGGCTTCAGAAGAGAGGAGACTGCAGTAATCGCTGTTTATAGTATCTCCTTGCAATAAAATAGGATAGAGGGGAGCTGTAGCTGCAAGAACTTTTTCCCAATCCTTTGCTTTCAAAAGATAATCCACGATACATGCTCGGCCGGCTGGAGTGGAGGCGTAAACAGTCTTATTGAATGCTTCGTATGCTGAGCGCGCCTCATCATTTTTACCTGCATATTGCGCACAAGAAGCAATCCTTGCATAAGTATATGCTCTTTGCTGATCGGTATATCCGTCGGGTGCTCCTCCTAATTTGTCAATGCGATCGATTACCTCCAGACGTTTTTTCCCTTCTTCAAGAGCTTCTTCAAATTTATCATCTGTGAATAACTCCACTACTTTAACTCCATAGCCGGAAGAAACGTTAGCGAGAACTTTCACATCGCGCGATGCACCTCCGCGGGAAATCATCTGGTCGAGATACTCATATCCCTTATCTCTGTTTCCCATCTCAAATGAAGTTTTTGCCATAGTAAGAAGGATGTTGAGCTCTCCTGCAAGGTTCCCGGAGGAGCGAGCAAGTTTCATTGCTTCCGAGAGTGTGGCGATGCTTTCAGTATATTTTCCGAAATATGTCTGCGCAGTTGAAAGAAGAGTCAAAGCGTTGAGCTTTTCTTTTTCCTTATTATCAATGGAATCTGATGCAAGGGCTTCCTTAGCTGCTTTTTCTACAAGCAAGAAATTTCGTTTTTCATTATATGCAATGCCTTTTAGCAACGCAATCTGGTAAGCCGGAATTCTGCTTTTAGCAGACTTTTCAAGGTTAGAAAGCACATTCAGAACGGAATCAGGATTTTCGACAACCTTCTGTTTAAGATCCTTAAATGAGAAATTCTCCCCATGCGCGGAGTAGGCATTGATAGTCAGTAAGACTACGATCAAAATGTAAGTGAATAAAGTTTTCATAATGCAAAAATACAAAAATATTTTAAACCATATTTTTAATCAGAATAAGAATGAGAAGCGGGAGTAAAATGTAAATTATTGAATTGCAGGAGATAGACGGTAAGAGTACATAAAAAAGTACAGAATGAAAGGGATATGTACGTTCGTCAATATGCAAAATAGCACAAATTTAAAGCACCTCCATGTTGCAAAATTAGAATCAAACCGCTAATTTTGCCATTGAATTAAAACTCCTCAGAGGAGGGGATAAGCAAAGCCGAAGGTTACGAGCCTGAGGCGTCAAAATGCGTTTGAAGCAGATTCGTAATTTCCCGAAACTACCACCTTTGGAAATTTATGCTCAGAAACCGATTGTCTTTTAAATATGCAATCTGTTTCATGAATTTGCAGACGAATGCGCCCGGGTATGTATAATACCGGCCAACCCGCTGTGGACTTTAAGCCTCGGCGGTGTTGGTGTATAAGTATTGATACATATACGAGGTCATATCGTTTTGTTGTTCAGCATAAAGGGCTGTGGTAGGCCCCGGGAAATGACAACAGACGGTATGGCCTCTTGTTGTGTGCAGGTATTTGTGTTGATTAAAAATATATTTCCAAACTATAATATATTGAATAACATTTATGAAAATAAAAGGAGTTTTTTTACTGATTGGATTGCTATTTACATCCTTCTCCTCATTGGCGGATAGTTTTGTATATGAGAATATAACATATACGATACTTGATGAAGAGGAAAGAACATGTGTAATTAAGTCACAAGGTTTAAACTCCGGTTCCTTTGGGAGACTGGTTCTGCCTCCTCATCCTAAAGATGGAGATAAAGAATACACCCTTGTGGAAATTTCCAATTATGCATTCTTCGATATTAGAATTGAAGAATTGACGGTTCCTAACACAGTGAAGAAGATTGGAAGTGGGTCTTTGGATGGAACAGGCCTTTCCAAACTTATAATAGAAGATGGTGATGATCCAATTGGATTATGCTATGATTTAGGATTCACGGTAAAAACCATTACCGATCTTTATATAGGGAGAGACTGGTATGTCGAGGATGCAAAAAATTTCAGCTTGTTTCCTAATGTGGAAACCTTGATTTTAGGGAAAAATGTTAAGAACATTCCTTCCTATGCCTTTTTTAAGGCAAAACTTAATGAGGAATTAATTTTGCCGGAAACATTGGTTTCCATAGGAGAGAATGCATTTTTTGACACGCAAATTAGTGGAGATTTAATAATTCCCTCATCGGTTATGTCATTATCGTCGGATTCTTTTGCAGGGTGCGGCAATATAAAGAGATGTATTTGCCCTGAAAGATTCAGATTTCAAATGGATCGTCTCGGGTATATGATTTTTTATCCTGATTATAACTCCCAATTTAACGAAGATGGATGCCTTTACAGTAGTGACAAAACCAAACTCTATTATGTGCCATTGAAATTTTGCGGGGAATACGAGCTACCTTCATCTGTAAATTCAATTGGAGATTATGCGTTTGCTTACTGTGATCAGGTTACATCTGTTAAGCTGCCCTCTTCATTAAAAGGTTTGGGGACTGCTTGTTTTGAGGGATGTTCGCAACTTTCGGGAGAGTTAGATATACCTGAGGGAGTTGAAATATTAAATCCCAATACCTTTAAGGACTGTAAGAAAATCACAAAAATCGAGCTTCATGATAATATAAGAAATATTCAATCGGAGGTTTTTTCAGGTTGTAGCTCTTTGGAGTCGATAACCCTTCCAAAAAGTATAACAACAATATATCCGGGGCTATTTAACGGATGTAGTTCTCTTGACAATTTAAATATTCCTGAAAATGTCAATATAATCGGAAATTCTGCATTTCGGGGATGTGCAAATTTAAAAGAAATGATTTTACCGGAGGGTGTGACCAATATACCTCAGTCATGTTTTCAGGATTGCGCGTCGTTGAATAAAGTGACTCTTAAAGGAGCAGTTTCAGAAATAGGTTTATCAGCCTTTCAAGGATGCAATGATCTTAAAGATTTTGTAATTTCAAAATCTTTGTTGCCATCGTTCGAAGGCGACAGCTTCTCTGAAATAAATTACCGGAATACTCTGCTAACCATTCCTGAAAACATGTTTATTGATTACATCTCTTCCTCTTGGAGTGCATTCATAAATCTGAGAGTGGGAGAAAAGATGTCTGTTCTTTTTTCAGATGGGATATTTGATTACAGAGAGTTCCCGGGAGATGATGCAAATCGTGCTGTTCTGATAAAGGGAAATTATTCAGGATTTCATTCAGCAAACATTCCGGACAGATTTACAGATGATAACAAAACACGTCATTACATCACGATGATTGCTCCGGAGGCTTTTAAGGGTTGCACAAACTTAAACTCTCTGACATTTTCTGATCGTTCTCAGATAGAATCGATAGGAGCGGGAGCATTTTCAGGATGCACCGGTCTCAAGTCGGTTGTTCTCCCGTCCTCTCTTTTGACAATCTCAAATGAGGTTTTTAAAGGATGCTCATCTATTGAATCGGTTTCGATGAAGTCTAATGTGACAGAGATAGGGGAGGGCGTTTTTGAAGGATGTATAAGTTTGTCGGAAATTGAACTTTCCGAAAACCTGACATCAATCTCCCGAAATCTATTCTACGGATGCGTTGCATTAGAGAATATTGAACTGCCTGAAGGAGTGACAACGATTGATGCCGGTGCGTTTTATCATACAGGACTGAAGTCTGTGGTGATTCCAGGGACGGTTGATAATATCAGGCCCACAGCATTTGCAGAATGTGGAGAAATGACTGATCTGGAATTAGCTGAATCAAAGAAATCTGTAAACATTTCAAATGATTCTTTCAGCAACGCTACCTCTCTTAGATGCCTAAAAATTGGAAGAGACTATACGAATTCTCCTTTTGCAGGAAGCGGGATAGAGGAACTTACCGTTGGAAATCCGGCAACGACGATCAATGAATCTGCTTATAAGGGATGTGAAAACTTAAAGTCACTCTCACTTGGAATCGGTTTAAAAAGTATAAAAGATCATGCTTTCTCGGGTTGCAGTGCATTATCGGAATTGGTGGTGTCTCCCTACGTGACAGAAATCGGATCGGAAGCATTTGCCAACACGTCACTAAAGAAAATAAGCATGGGTGATTGCCTTGAAACCATCGGAGCTAACGCATTTGAAGGATGTTCTGCGGAAATTGTAGCAATAACTTCGCAAACACCACCTTCTGCACCGAATTCTGCTTTTAATGATTATGGAGGTAGGCTGTTGGTTCAAGGAGGTGAAGATATTAAGGATTTATACTATGATTCGGATACTTGTTGGTATCGCTTTAGCTGTTCCTCTATGATTGAACCGGAGAGGTTGGATACAGACGGGTCTTTAAGCATTGTTCCAAGTTATGGAGAAACCATAAAGCTAACGGCAGCGGTTTATCCTGAAAATGCAACTTTGCCATATATATTCTGGCATTCTACCAATCCTGAAATTGCATCGGTAGATAATGATGGTGTTGTGAAATTTTATGATTATCACCATGATGATATTGTCCGATCAAAAGAGGCTGAATGTAAGATTATAGCTTCCACGTTATATCACGATGGACCTGTTCTCGAGTTTACTGTGGGCGATACGGCAACCAGAATAAAGGATATTGATTTTGAGAATCAAAATGTAACAGATGTCAATCGTTCAGTTAAAGGAATCTATGATTTGAATGGTCGGCTAATGACGGTTGAATATGAAAAATTACCAAGAGGTGTGTATATCGTAAAAAATTTAAACGGATCATATAAAATTATTCGTTAAATGTTGGTCGGAAATACTTAATTGAAATTCGTTCAAATCTTTATAAAATTACAATTCTTAATTCTTAACAAATTTAAAATGAAAAAAACGTTTAAATGGATGTCAGCCATACTGGCAATGGTGGCAATAGCATTTGCCGTAACATTTACATCCTGTGGAGATGATGAACCTGAGCAGACAAATGTTTATACGGCAGGATTTGAAGAAATGTCAGGTGGACTTGACATGTTTGCAGAAGCTCAGATAATTGAGAATGCTTTCAAAGCCGAGCTCGGTTCTTCTCCTATTGTACTGACAGGGAGTGCCGAGAAATGTGATGAAGAGATCCTTTCAAAGTGTCGAAAGGCAGAAGCCAAACTTATTGCTACCACGTTTAATTCATCCATTCAGTATGTGGTAAAAAATTCAACAACAGGTAAGGTGGTTTATGATCACACATTCTAATCTTAAGTGTAATTTATAATAACAATTATAAGAGCGTGCCATAATGGCCAAATAAACTATTCTGTCGGCACCCTCAACATCCGGAAAAAAATTACGGTGTGTCAAATTTTTACATATTGACACACCGTTTTATATTGTATTGGGTTAGAGCGGTGCGCTCATTTTTTTATACACATAGTTGCTTGGACGGGAGAACTCTTTAGCCGGTGCCGAATAACCGGGAAGGGATATTGCCGAATGGCCCTCTTTGATCCATTCCATCAGGGCATCAGTCCATTTATTGGCTCCGGCGCGAGTCGGATGCGGATTTGTTTTGCTTTGGCGAGGAAGAATAAGTCCAAGGCTCGAAAAGTAACTTCCCTCCCCAAGTTCTGAAGCCAGCCATTTGTCAAGAGCCGGTCCCCAAGTGGTGTGCCCGGGCCATGACACAGGGCCGACCCATATAATAGGGATATCTCCTATTGTGTTTTTAATTTTCTGAAGATAAGATCCAAGCTGTGCTTCCGGATTGGTCGCCGCCATTTCATTCATACCGAGAGAGACAAACACTGCGTCAGGTTTTGCCGAAGCAATATGCTGTTTCAGTTTTTCGGCATTGTTGGCATACTTCTTCATTGTGGCTCCATCCCATACAAGAGTGGCTACCTCGAAGCCATTCTTATCTCCGTATGCTTGCAAGCGTTCGGCAAGCCAACCTGTGGTTGAATCGCCGAAGAACATTATCTTCTTTGCTGCCGGTTTCTCTGCAAAAGAGGGGAGAGCGGTGATAAGAACGATAAAGAGTATGAGAATCCCATTGAGGATTCCCTTTGATTTCAAATTAGACATCTCGTTTTGATTATTTCAGTTCTTCTTTAATTTCAGGAAGATGTTGCATCGCCTCGCTGGCTGGATAAGAGAGTTTTTTCCAGTTTGATACTCTGGCTCCCGGTATAACAGAGGCCTTCAGCTCATCCTGTGAAGGCACAGCCGGTAATTTTTCATACTCCTCAAATGTGTAACGGGTGAAAACGGAATTAGGACTCAGGCCCTGACGATTGAGCCACCATCCGTTACCTAAATCAACCGGACGTGAATTTGCCGTTATATCGGAAGGAGCCGGGTAATATGCCAATGAGCCATCATCATTTAATGTAATGGCCACATTGTTAGAATAGTCGCCGGTCATCTGGAAAGCAGAAGCCTTGAGCACCATTGAAAGGGGACGCGAACCGATTGGCTCGACCATTCTGACCACTTCAGGCTGAGGAGTGGCATTCTCAGAAACGTTTGTTGTTTTTTTTGAACATCCGCACATCATGATCACCGGAAGCAAAAATAATATCTTTTTCATATAATTTCTATTTTATTCTCTATTCTATTTGACACAAAATCTATCTGAATGTTTAACGCTCTACCCCCGCCATTAGGTTTAGTCTTTCAGCTATAAAGCGGTTTAGAAGGGATATCCGATTGCCAGATGGAAGGCGAACGCTTTCTTGAACTTGATATTGAAATAATGGTTCGTTCCGTTATAATATGGCGCGTGGAGTCCATATCCAAGGTCGCCGCGTATCACCAGCATCCCTATGTCAACACGAAGTCCGGCTCCCGTGCCCAATGCTATATCCTTTAAGAAAGTTTTGCCCTGCAAAAGGCCGCCCGGACGATGGGGGTCATTCTTGAGGAGCCAGATGTTGCCGGCATCCACAAACACCGCTCCATGAAGCACGCTGATTATGGGGAAACGATATTCAGAGTTGAGTTCAAGCTTGAAAGTACCGGTCTGGTCGAAATAACCGTTCTGCAACGCTTGCGGAGGCCTATAGGAACCGGGGCCGAGCGACCTGACTGTAAAGGCACGGATTGAGTTAGCTCCTCCGATATAAAACTGTTCCGAATATGGAACCTCCCGGGAATTGCCATAGGCGTGAGCCGCGCCAATGAAAACCCTTGACACAAGCCACTGGTCAGATCCTCGGATAAGACGGCGGTTATAGACAAGCTGTGCCTGCGCCTTAACGAACTGAGAGAAAGGTGTGCCAAACAGTTTCTTTTCACCCTTTACTCCGCAAAGTTTATATATGCCGTCAAACACATTGCCGGCTTCAGTGACTGTGAAAGTGAAGTTGATGCCGTTTATGTTGGCTCTCTCAAGGAATTTATTGAGAGTATAGGTATAGCTCAATTTAGGGATATACTGACTCTGGAAACTTAACGCCACTGCCGGGTTAGCATTCATTATAGAATCAAATTCCACTGTGGTGTGCATCAGTTTCGTATATGAAATGTTGAAGAGGGTGAGCTGATTGAGCACATTCCGTGAGGGATGCCACTCATAGCTTATACCGGCATTAAACTCCGCCAATTTGAAATAATGAGGGCGGTTCATAAGGTCTGCTCCCAGCGTTATGTTGGTCCAGTTGAGTTCGCGGTTGGTCCTCCTTATGAATTTTGGCGCAAGGAGACGCGGGAAAGAGAGAGTTCCGTTCAGGCCGAATTCATAGCTGTTGAAGACGCTTCCTTTAGCGCGGCTTCCTGTCTGCCATTCATAGTTGGCATTCAATTGCACAGTCAATTTCTCAGCACCACCGAAAATATTATTGTTGGTAACTCCAAACACAAGGCCCGGACCGAGATAAGAGTTGGATTTGGAGGTGACGTTCGCCTCCATTGACACCTCCATTTTCCTGTCAAACTGGCAAGTTATATAGAGGTCAAGAGTTGGATTGGCGGCGGAAGTGTCGGTCGGCACTGCCTGAAGCTGAATATTATTGAATATCCCTAAACGCGCCAGCCGTTGCTGAGTTCGGTCCATATTGCGGACGGAGAAATAGCGACCTTTCCGGAAAGTGATGCAAGAGGGGATCATATTGTCGCGTAGTCTTGCCGGCCGATACACAATCAGTTCACCCTTATTGGTGTTGATAGTGTCTGGAGTTCCGGGATGCCGGTTGCTCTGTCTCAGAACGTAGGTATGAATATTCCCCAACTTATAGCGTAGCTTTGCAAGATTAGGCATATTCTGTGCCAACGTGAGCCGCAAAGCTATGCTCCCCGGATTCATCAGGCTATCAGCCTCAAACTCTATATATTCCGGTTTGAAATAATAATACCCTCTGTTTCGGAGAGCATTGGCTATCCTCACGCGCTCTGCCGAAAGGGAATCGACACAGAAGCGTTCGCCCCTCACAAGATATCGCGACCGGCGAGCGAGCGTGTCGATATATTGTGTGAGATGCTCGTTTCCATTAAAGAGCTGAATGCTATCGAAGAGATAAGGTTTAGATATCTCCACATCATATATCACCGATGCTTTTTTAGGATTTTTCGCCGGCTTCAGCGAATATGATGCCGTGGAACCGAAATACCCGTTGTTGTCGAGTATCGATTCAATCATCTTGACCCTTGTCTCCGGCCGCACATCGCTTACCAGAACCGGCTCCTCAGCCAGTTTCCGATAAATCCACCCCTTAAGACCTTTGGTGGAGTCATTCCAATTATTATACATCCACAGGCCGAGCGGGAAGGGATTCCTTTTGTAAGGAGTCAGCAATGGCCATGGATTATTAGGGCGAACATTGACTGCTGAAGTGAGGTCGGTAACCATTTCGGCCGGTAACTTTTCGTTGTCGGCAGGATGCAGGTCGAGTTTCATTCCGTTATATAGCGGATCGTCAACCGAGATGCGTGAAGTGGTTGAACAGCCTGTCGTAAACAGCGCCATAACGGCAGGAAGCAACATAAGAAGGAGAGAGCGTCGCACACCTAAGCTGCAGAACTGATATTTCAAATTATTTTGTGCTGTCATCTTCATTCTTTGGTTTAATTGCTGTTGAATCCTTTTGTTTGGTTAGCGATGAATCGACTTTTGCCGGAGTGTTTTCCGCTTCTCTAAGCTGTCTTCTCTTCTTTCTTGGAAGGAGGAACCGGAATAGTCGTTTGAGATTATCAAGTTTGCGCTTCATTACGAAGCCGGCTCCGGTTTCGGTTATTTCACCTTCAAGAATGCTTTCATAACCTGTATGGCGGAAAAGCTTAACCGCCATATTGGTGGTCTGGGTCTGACGCAGTATATACTCAAGTGAAATATCGCTAATCAAATTCTGCTCAAGGTTTTCATCGGCAGAAGCATCTGTGGAATAGTTGCCTCCCACTTGAATCTTGAAGCGATTGTTGAATAGTGATTTAGAAACCTGATAGCTATAGCTTGTCTGCGTGGAGCTTGCACCGTTTTCAAGTTTATCATACTGGTTAATGCCGAACGACAGATCCACACCCCGTATATTCTTCGCGGCCCAAGAGTTAAGCTGGGATTCGAGGAAGCTGTAGAGCATATTCCCACCGAGATTGGCATTCCCTTTTGTGTCGCCGCTGATATACTGACCATAAAGGAGGAGATTCATCGCCTGAGTCTGTCTCTGGTCGGGACTCATGCTTTGAAGTTCATTCTGAATGGTGAGGTCGTCATTGGTGGAGAGATCGAACGATACTTTAGGGCTATTGAGGTTTCCTACAGCCTGAAGGGTCACAAGGAAGTTGACCAGTCGGGAATTGGAACCGGAGGTTACATTGGCCCTCATCTCATCTGTGGCAGAGATATTGAACGATGGATTCATCACATCTCCCGACCATGTTACACTGCTTGTCGGATTAAAGACGAAATTCTTCTGTCCCACCACGGGAATGCTATATTTTGCAAACCCTTGGCCAAGCACCAGATTGCCGTTGAGCCGCATATCTCCCATGTAATTCTGGAAGTATGTGAGGTTGGCGGTTGGCTGAAGCTCGACTCGGTCGGTTGCATTAGAGCCTCCTGTCAACAATGCCGGGAGAAGGACAGTGACCTGTGTTCCAGGCGATATTGCCAGTTTTGCATTGATGCGCGTATTCATAACCGCGGAGATGGAATCCGCTTCCGCTACCTGAGTCGTATCATTGAAATTGACAAATTTAACCACATCATTCTCCGTTGTGCCGGTGAATTGCGCCGCCGTTGAGGAGACCACATAGGTTATATCGGTCGTGCCAAGGACATTTAGGTTAGCGTTAATATCCATACGGCTCATATTCCCTTTCACGGTTGCCCCCAAGTCGAGGAATAACTTGCCATATATATCACTCTTGGCACGGCTGTCATTTCCGATTGGTTGGAAATTATTACCATTTAGGGCAAGGTCAAATCCAATCTTTGAGAATGATGTTGCATCCACAATGCCATTGAGTGTCAAAGGATTTGCATTTTGCCCATAGACATTGAAATTATCAAAGCTGACCACGTTGGATTTCACCTTCACCGAGTCGTCAGTGAATTTGAGTGTGCTTCCCGCCATTGGAATTTTAGCGGTTACTGAATCAAATGCGATGAAGCCATTAAGTCGAGGGCTTGTGAATGAGCCGTCAAGACGCATATGACCGTTGAGGTGACCACCAAGCACTGCCATATTGTCAAGGAACGGATTAGCAATGCTTATGGGGAATCGCGTGAGCCGCACGCCGAGACTATCCGGCGTCATCGCTCCGATTGAATCGGGACGCAAAGAAGCGTAGGCTTCCAGTGCACGCATGCCGTCAACCTTAAGCGCTGCTGTCACATCGGTGTTCCCTGACAGTGCATATAATGCCGCAAGGTCAAGATTGAAGTCTCCGATGCGGGTCTTTGCGTAATATAAGTTGTTCAGATCCACAGTTCCGCTACCGGTGAATTTCCGGTCATCATATTTGACACGAAGGTCAGTATTGAGGGCTCCCGTGACAGGGGGAGCATCAATAGCCATATTGAGGAAATCTTGAATCTTGAGGTTATCAATCTGGGCATGCAGCTCCCTTGCACCGTCGGGCAGGGGTTCCGTGCGCAACATGATCGAACTCTCTGCACTTGACGCTATAAGGTTAGCCTCAATCTTGCGGGTGAATAAATTACAGTCGATAAAGTTGTCATTGTTGAAAGTCCAAGGCATATAGGCAATAGTTGACTTCAGCGGTGTGAAGTGAATGGAAACAGTGCTATCCATCATTGCGGCCGTGAGACCTATACGATAGCCTGTCTCTCCCTTTATATTCTTTTGCGAAAGGGAGGCGGCCAAACGGTTTTGACCAAGGTAACCATTCAAATTGATTTGAGCAAATTCATCGAGTGTTCCGGGACGGTTCCCTACATGTATCTTATAATCCAGCAGGTTTCTCCGTTCATTAAGTTGCAGAGAGAGGGTGTCAAGATTTACCGAGGCTGACTGGAATCTTGTCGCGCCGACATCACCTCGCAATAGAGAGTCGTGGATAAGCTGGGCATGAAGCGTGTCAAGGCTCATTTCGTACGGCCTCAGGAATTGGTTGAGCAACCCTTTGCCGGAAGCTCGCATTGTCAAATCAAAGGGTGGCAGCAACTTGCTTATTGAATCGACGGCAAGATTGCGTTGCTCCACCTGTTTCATCACAATGCCTGAAACATTGGTAAAGCTATCAATAATTTTCTTGAGACCCTCAGCACTCTCAAAATCAAGATAAGTGAGGTCCGAATCCACATGAATTTCAGTATTGTTGCTTGTAGCTATAATTTCAGCGTATGCTTCGCCGGGAATGGCGATTGTCTGGCCAGGAAGATTCCATTCAAACTCGGAAAGGTCGAGACGCGCATCATAAAGCCATTTTTCGGGACTTGCCGACCCTGCAAGATATATTTTTCCGTGGCCATTATTGACGCTGTCGGTCATCCCTATTTGCCGTAGGTTAAGGTCCCTTATATCGGCCGTAATGTCGAATACATAGTTGTCGGGATGGATTGAGCCTGTTCCGTCGATATCGAAGTCGAGGCCGGCATTAGGTGAAGATGCAATGAGGTCGAAATTACCATTCGGGCGCAGAGTTACATCAGCTCTGATATTATTGAACCTGCGTTTATTATATTCAATGGCTGAGATTAGAACGTTGGCATTTGTCACAGCCTTTCCATTGATAGGATTGAAACCTGCTCCATCTGCTTTGATATGACCTGATACTCTCCCCACTCCCAAATCAGGAACGAACTGGGCAACATTGACTTCCCGTAAAGAAGCGTCAACATTATATCTTTCCGAATTAAGGGAAACTCGCCCATCAGCCGCCACGTCTCCCGCAGAGCTTATAAGCCTGAAGTCAGCGGCATAGGTGTCACGGTTGGCAGAGGCTGTACCTTTTATGGTGAATGTCGGGATCTTTATCCCCCCGGTCCCGACAAATTTGCCAATCAATGCGGGGTTGGAAAGGCTTCCATCGAAATCCAGATAAGCATTGAGTTTCTTAATGTCCATAGGATTCTTGGCATATCCTTTCGCCCTAATATCGAGCACCTCTCTCAGGCTCGCGTCAAAACGGCTTATTTCCACATCAGAAAGCGAGCCCTCTGCTTTAATATCGAAAACCAGCGGGTTTCTTGCCGGTATTTTCGATGTATATGTCTTTAAGGCAGGCATAAAGGCATCCACGTCGGGCAAACCGATGCTTCCTTGCGCATTTACAGATGTCTGAGCGTCGGGCTTCATTGCCATCATTGCAAAAGGCACATCGGCAGATGCTTGCAGTGATGAATAAAGAGTCTTCACGGCAAGGTTGTCAAGAGTGAGTCCGACAGAATCGACTCCGACAGTGCCTGAGCCGTTAAGAATCTGCAAACCGCTGCGTTCTTTTGCTTCGAGGAGGGTTATAGGCAGACGAACAGTAGAGGATTCGTTATAGAAATTCTTCATGCCGATTGCCACATCTGTCACCTCTATATATGTCGGGTCAAAGCCGGCAACAGGCTTGACTCCTTTTGTGGCATAAAGGGCCTTGAAATTGGCAAGGCTTATAGAATCTCCCATAATCCTCATCGGCGGTCCCGTAGAGGGCGTTGGCGGGGGTGCCGGATGTTGGGCAACCCATTCCGGTGTCGGGGTGATGTAGGTAGCATCTCCTCCATTAATAGATGCCAGATTCCATTTCACGCTGTTTTCTCGAAGGTCGATCACTCCTCCTTTCAGCCGGAGGTCGTTAACGGCAAGCTTCAAAGTGTCGATGGTTGGAAGCATCGACATGCCAAAAGTGAAGTTTTCAAGATGGAGATCATTTGCTTTGATAAGGAATGGCGTTGAAGCGGCGCTGTCGGGAGGGGTAGGCTTCTGTTTCCAGACATTCATGTAGAGCCGAAGGTTGCCATCTTTCAGATAAGCCTTGTTAAGCAAGATTTCGGAAGTGCGGATATTGGCGGAGCTTTTTGAATCAACGTCAAGCAATCCGGCGTGTACCTTAAGAATCATCGATGAATCCGGAGAGATCATGCGGTAGTCGCCGTCAACAAGTTTGAGACGGTTAAGCTTAACGTCAAGTTTGAGCAAAGGTTTCATCTTTACATCGGCAATAACCTGCTTGGCATTGACCATAGTGTCTTTATTGGCATCGATAACAAGCACATTGTCAAGCTCCACATCCAGCGGCCAGCGCAACCGGAAGCGGTCGATAGAGATTTGCATGCCTGTGGATTTATAGACCATGTTGCATGCAATGTTCTTTATAAAGGTTTGAACCGGCGGAACATATAGCAAAACAGGTATGAGGAGAATGAAAAGGATGAGACACAAAAGCACACGGAGCACAACCCTCAGCCATTTCGGGCGGATGAAATGCTTTTTCTTCTTCTTGACCTCCTCTTGATTTTCCTCCTGCTCCTTTTGTTGGGGACTCTCAGGGGTGTTCTCAATAACAGAGGGCTTGATATCTTTCTCCTTATCTTGAATATTATCGTTATTCATCTTTTTATACGACTGATTTAGGTTGAAATATTAGCCAGATAAAAGCTGCCGCAAAAGCGCCGCAACTATCGGCTACCATATCAATATATTCAAAAGCGCGTCCGGTTTTCAGCGCTTCCTGAAGATATTCGATTGCTACGCCAAGCAATGAGGAGAAGATGGCACAACATATCAAATAGAGAGGGGAGAGTCTATGAAAGTCCCTCTTCCTTGTTCTGTCGAGAGCCATCATTGCCACAAGGAAACCGAACATAAGCGCGTGAGCCAATTTATCGGCACCCGAGAAAAATGGCGTCTCCAGCGATCCGAATGGCCGGGGACTGAGTGTGAGCCATAGGATAATGAGCAGGGTGATGCCTGTCAGTATCCATGGCGGAAGTGTCTGTATTATTTTCTTGAGGTTATTGTTCATTAATTTATGTCATCAGGCCTTGGCATAATTGCCCGAATCTAAATAAATGCAAAAATAGCCATTTAAACGTTAAACTCAAAATTATAAAGCCATCTTATTGAAAAGGAAATCGTGAATGGGGAATTTTTAATACATTTTTCCTGAATTCATATAATTTTTAATAGAAAACAGAAGTAATTAAATTTGAAGTCATAAGCAGAAAGGTTATGAAAAAGGACGACCTCGCATTTCCATGCGAGGCCGTCGACGATTCCACTATAAACTATATCTAACTAAACTAATGACATTCAACTTTTCTCACGAAACTTTAAACGTCGTATCCATATTGCTTTGTATCTAATAAACGCGCAAGGCAACATGATAGTTGGCTATGTAGGGATTATTTTAACCTGTTTAATCTTAATCAACATTTCTTAACAATACAACTTTCTGTTCTATTCCTCTCCCTTTTTCATAACCGGGTTTGTGTGGATGATTGTTTTTTATTAATTTCGTGAAAAGATTTTTGCCACGTCATATATGGAAAAGAAAAAATTTAGCATACGTTATAAAGCGAATAATCGAAGTGGAAACAACCTATCCCGTACATTCCCTGCCACTGCATTAATACTGTGTGGCGTGACCCTGTTGTCGTGTGGCCATTCCGCAAAGAATGACCATGCCACCGTTGACTCTCCTAAAATCGACACTGTTGTCACAGATACTGTTGTTGAGGCATCGGATTCTGCCAGGACCTATTTTTCATCAGATTTGAAGAGTTTTGGTATTCGCGGGGATGTGGCACAGCGTTCGGAGATGCGTCACGGTGCCGGCGTGGTCTATCCTATTCCTACAATGGAATTGACTTTCGACACTTTGGGCAATTTTACCGGATCACTCATGGGGCTTTATCCGAAGCAAAATGAGGATGGGATAAATTACGCTTATTCTATGAACTATGAGGATGGCACATCCTGGGAACTGACATATACCGAAATGAATGACCATTCCTTCCCGTTGAAGGCCGAGATAATTGAATCGGGCCCGCAAGGCACTGCCAAAGCCAATATCACCTATTTTGGCTATGAATATGACCGGGAGGGGAATTGGGTGATGCGTTCAGCTTCAATGAGCCGAGAGTTTGTAGAGACGGATACAGAAGAAAAGACAAGCACTTTCCACAAATGGAAAGAACTTGTCTCCTATAAATATAATGACCGCGATAATGGAGATCCGGACGATAGAAAATAATCCAAATCGCTCAGCTTACATGATTCGTCAGCTTAAGTGATTCTTCAGGGTCTGTTTCATGTAATCAGATACATCTTCACGGCTTTCCATTGCTTCTAAAAGAGAGGATGCAAAGGGGAGCCTTTTTAATAAGCGGAACGCTAACATGTCGGCTTCCTCCACAGTGTTTGCTTCAGATGACAAACTGAGAGCTTTCTCCAAGTCGATCTCTTCGATAGGGAAGAGATAAGTGGCCAGGAGGCGCGATTCCCTCACTTTTGAATCCTCCCATAAAGTCCGGGCAAGCTCCATTGAGGGGGTCAACGACCTTGCAATCTCTGCAATCTGCGGAATCTGGAGCCCGAAAATTATTTCGTAAGGCCCTTGCTTCCGCAACGCATCCGCCAGGATGCCGTTGCGGAAAGCAAAGAATTGTTGCTTTATCTGTCTGACTGTTTCGTTCATTTCTTGGTAAGAGGAGAATAATCACGTGAAAGGCGAAGCATCTGCTCTGTGTAATTCTCGGGATAAGAGATGGTTATATCTGTGATTTCTCCATCCGTGCCAAAAACGGGTGTATAAACAGGATTGATGAATCCGCGATAAGGAGGAATGTCAAGCTTGGAGAAACGGTCGAGCACCTCTTTATGGATTTTCGGATCAACCTTCACCGCATATTTCTGTATAAGTTCGTTTCCGGCCTTATAGTCACCCTCGCTCTTGATTCTCTGAATCTCTGCAAGAAGGTTTCCGAATAGCTCGCGCATCTTGGGGTAGTCGTTGATTTTGACGTATGTCTTGCCGTTCTTCTTAACTAACTCAACCACATCTTTCCCGCCTTTAGCTTTCTTGCGTCCATTTTCAAGCACCCATTTTGCAATCAGCTGCCGGTTGCGCATGTGAGCCTCCTCAATATCATTGCCGGGCTCAATACGGTTAAGCTGGGTCATAAGTCCGTTGAGCATATATTTATAGTATTCTGCCTGGTAAGCATCCGGATTATCAAGAATCCCAAGTTCAAGAAGCTTCGGGTCGGCCACATAATAGAGTGCGAATAGATCGGCACGCGCTTCCTCAAGAGCAGAACCGTTCTCCTTCAGTGCATCCTGATCCACTCCGGGTAGAAGACGGCCGGAGGCATGTCCGAGACATTCATGGAGATCGGTGTGAAGCATATCGGTGATATAAAGATAATCCTCGAGCGATTTCTTGGTCGGCTCATCAATCACAAACTCCTCATTGAATCCGTTTCCGTGAGAAGCCATATCGTAT
>CAMWXH010000064.1 GCA_947178165.1 uncultured Porphyromonadaceae bacterium
AAGAGATAATGCGCCTTCTGCGTCCGCATCAGTGGATAAAGAACGGCGTGGTGTTTTTGGCCATGATATTCGGTGGAAGGCTTCTTGATACAGAGTGCTGGATAAATACAATATTGGCGGCAATCTCCTTCTGCCTTGTATCCTCTTCAGTCTATTGTCTCAATGACGTGCTTGACAGCAAATATGACCGCCTCGACCCGGTTAAATGTAAACGTCCTGTAGCATCAGGAAGAGTCCGTCCGGCAGAGGCTTTGATTTCAGGAACCATTGCGGCACTCCTGTCGCTGATTGTTACCATACTGACCCTCCCGTGGGGATGCACGATTATAATAGCAGTTTACTTATCCCTGAATATCCTTTACTGCGTAGCCCTTAAACACATTGTGCTCGTTGACGTGATGATAGTTGCGATTGGCTTTGTTTTAAGGGTCGTCATAGGAGGAGTTGCCGCAGATATATGGCTGTCGCAATGGATTGTGATAATGGTGTTTCTTCTTGCGCTCTTTCTTGCGCTTGCCAAACGCCGTCACGAAGTGGTGCTGGTGGAGCGTTCAGAGAAACAGGAGGGGAGAAGAAGCGTGTCAGGTTACTCTGTGCCCTTCCTTAATTCGGCTCTCTCGATGTTAGGGGCTGTGCTGATAATAGGATACATTATGTACACACTTCAGCCCAAATATGGGAAAGGACCCGATTCGGAATATCTTTATATCACGGCGTTGCCAGTATTGTTCGGCATTCTGAGATACCTTCAGCTCACTATTGTTGAGAACCGTTCCGGAAGTCCGACGAAGATTGCCTACAGTGACCCTCCGTTGCTGATAACAGGGGCTGTCTGGTTAATCGCTTTCATTTTAATAATTTACCTCTAATAATATCAAATAATATAGGAAGTGGAAAAAATAGAGGATTCAAATAATCATGGCGTGGGAAAAGGAGAAGCGGCATGGAGAGTGTCAATCTCCTTGCTCGGATGTGTCTTTTTCTGTTATGTTTTTTCAGTTATCCCTTTTTATTTTGGTGTTTCCATAACTGAATATGTATTCCCTATGGCAGTGCTTGCCGGAATTGTGGTGGGAGCGTCAGTAGGCGACATACGTATGAAGGATCGCCGGACCGGCTGGATTGCGGCAGATCTCCTTATAATTGTTGGAAGCGTTTTAATTGCGGGTTTAATGTATGATCATTCTTACGATGGCCTCCGTTATCATCAGGAGATTGTGGCCTCTCTTATGGAGGGTTGGAATCCTGTGAAACCCGGCAACGATGCCCCCGTGCCAATAAACCTATGGTCATTACATTATGCTAAGGCCATTGAATTGGCAGAAGCTTCCATAGGTTGTTTCACCGGTAAAATAGAGACGGGAAAAGGAATAAATTTAATAATGATAATGGCCATTGCTTTCGGTGTTTATGCTTTCCTGAGAGAAAATCCGGCAAGGCTGTTTGTCAAAGCCCCGGAACTAAACTCGGCTTGGAGTCGAAAAAAATGTGTATGGCTCACCATTGCAATCGTTGTGAATCCGGTAGTAATCTCGCAGATGCTCACATTCTACATAGACTTATACAAGTATCTATATCTTGTCATGGTGCTCTTGGCGTTCTGCTTGATGAGTTCTGATAGGGGGTACCGTAGGGCGGTGGGTTACATAATATTGGGAATGAGCCTTGTCTTGGCAATGGGCACCAAATTCAATTTCTTTTTTGAAGCCGGATTATGGATGATTCTTGCATGGCTTTGGGTTTGCATAAAAAGAGATTTTGTAGCTTTAAAGAGATTATTTGTTGTCTCGTTATGCGCCCTTATTGTCGGCTCATTGCTTGCATATCATCCCTACATCACAAATATAATTGGTTGGGGACATCCGTTATATCCCCTTATGGGAGGTGGGTCCGTGGATATAATGGCAGGCAATACCCCAGACACTTTCCAGGGAACCGATAGGGTTACAAACTTTTTTGTCTCATTGATTTCCATCTCTTTGCCTATATATGACCAGAGGTTAGGCGGATTCACGATACTCATGCCCGTCATCCTTCTATTAAGCTTGATCATATCCATCATCATGGCGAAAAGGCTGAAAGGGGTGGTATGGTATATTGCAATATGTGTTCTTCTGAGTTGCTTTATTTTTGAACAGACCTGGTGGGCTCGCTATATCTGTCAGTTATGGCTTTTCGGAGTTATGTTTTTAGTAGCTTCGCAATGCCGTAAAAATGTAACGAGATATGGCTTTGCATTGTCTATTCTGATGGTTTTAGCAGGAATATTCACATTTGCGACCTCCATGGCTGCTGAAGTGACGAGAGGAAGTTACCTGCGTTATCTTTTCGAGTCATGCAAAGAGGAGAAGGTGACGGTATGTGGCAATCTTCCGGTTCAGATGAAACGGCATCTGGATGAAGAGAGGGTGAAGTTTATCCGCAGAGACAGTGTGCCGGAGGGGAAAGAAGGAACGGCTCTCTATTATTACCATGGATGCGAACCGGTGATTATCTTGAACGAGGAGCAGTATCAGATTCTTGATGAAAAAATGAGGAGACTGCACCAGTCGTTGGAGAGTTACCGTTACAACCCATCAGAAGGAGAATAGAGAATGAAGGAGAATAGCGTCTATGTATAAGAGGAAAGTTACTGTTTTCGACTTTGACGGCACCCTTACGCGAGATGACACATTCATCAGCTTCGCGCGACATTCCTTGGGCGACATGAGATTCGTTCGTGGAATAATCCTTGCCTCCCCTTGGCTTGTGGCTTGGAAGTTGGGAATGATTTCAGGCTCCAAGGCCAAGGAGAAGCTTTATTCATTTCTTTACAAGGGATTAAAGAAAGAGCGGGTGATGGCTAAGGCCAAGGATTTTTTTCCGCAATATAGGGAAAATATCCTTTCTGAAATGAAGCGGCGGAAGGAGAGGGGAGAGAAAGTTTATATCATCTCGGCAAGTCTTGATTTGTGGATGGAGGAGGTGACCCGAAAATTGGACGTTAACTTGATATGTACAAACACATCTGTCGATTCCTCAGGCCAACTCGATGGGAATTTTTCTTCTCCCAATTGTCATGGCGAAGAGAAGTTGAGAAGATTGCTTGTTGAAGAGGGTGACAAAGAAAAGTTCCATCTCACAGTATATGGTGACGAGCCTGACGGCGGTGACGCGGCACTGTTTCGAAATGCCGACAAAGTTATAGAGATTCAGAAAAGGTAAAAAAGCTTTATTTATAGTTATAAAGCTTTATTTATAATAGTGGCTCGGGTCATTTTTCTGAAATTTGACTTTCATCAAATCCAGAGGGCCGCTTAGCCAAGCCTTGCAATATTCCCAGCGTCCTTTCAATCCGGATGCCTCCCTTAGAGTGTGAGTGATCATTCTCAACGGCCATGTTGCAGGATAAATTATCGCCATAAAAGCACCTTTTGCCCTTATGAATCCCTTCTCCTTGACGGCCCTCTTCCCGGTAGAAATTTCTTCGTGGTTGCAAAGGGACAAAGGGATATAACGGCCTTTTAAGCCTTTTTTTGACATTTCATAAACGAATAGAGTGTCTTCGCCATTCGTGAAAAAGGAATTAACCCCAAAAAGGGGATTGAACTCAACTCCTTTCTCTCTGACCTTATTTAGACGGAATGCTGTTACCGGGCCACCGAATGAAAAGCCTTTTGGCTGATCGCGGAAATCGAATTCTTCGGAGGGATACTTATATGGATTGGATGAAGAATGATAATTTCCGATAATAAAATCGCACTCCGGGCGCGCTTCGAATGCAGATATCAGGTTGTTCAATTGATCCTCCGTATAGCTCACATCATCATCCGAAATAAGTATCAAAGGGGCGGATGCATGTTCAAGGGCTATCTTGCGATTGGCACCGGTGCCTTTCGTATCGTTGGGGATGATTACAAAATCCTCCCTCTCTAATAACTCCCGGGGGATACCTGTCGGAGAATCCTGTGCATATTGCCATGCTATTATATATCTCACCCCTTCAATCTGAGGATGGCCGAGATTAAGTATCTTTTGGAGTCCTTTCTCGCGGTAAGCCGCTATGCACACATCTAACTTCATTTTGCAAATTATCAGTTCGCCGCTTAATTTAATATCCTGTTCCAATGATTCTCAAATCGGTCGGCCACCATCCTTATGTCGTTATTCCTCTCAACTAATCTTCTTCCTTCCACCGACATTTCATGTAACTTTGCCGGATTCTGCATTAAATTGAGCAAAACATCCTCCCACTCATCCATAGTCTTAAGCGGCGATAACGGAATGAGAGGGTGACTATCCCGGTTTATATAGTCATAATATTCGGGTTGGCCTCCTGTAGCAGCTATTCTCCCCAATGCCATCGCCTGAAGAGCGTTCATCCCGGGAGAATAGGAATAGAGCTGGTCGAGCACTATATGGCTTTTCGACATTCTCTTAAGGTATTCCTTTAATGAGAGATTGCTCACACATTCCACTTCACAAAGCTCCGGATATCTCTGTTCGATTCTATTGCACATTTCAAGCAGCAAGCCGGTTCCTTTCTGAACTTTCATTCCTCCCTTTATCCCTATGAAAAGCTTTATTTTCTCCGGATCTTGAATCGGATTAAACTCATATTGAGAAAGGTCGATTGGAAGATTGGTGAAATCGAGCCTTTCCCCAAGTGCGGGTCGCGAAGCCATGTCATATTCCGGCAGCAGCGACATCGCTCCATCGATATTGTCGTATATATATTCTGCATAATCCCGGCACACCGGCTGAGTCCATAGAGCCGAGTGGCGAGTGTGAACATCAAATTCAGTTGGAGACTTTCCTACGCGAAATTCCGAGAAACGGAACATATCGCTATTGATGCATGCGTCAACGAAATGAAAATCATTCCCTGCCAGAGTGAGGAATACGCTTCGGTTGTTTTTTTTAAGAAGGTTGAAGAAATACTTCAGTTTTTCAGGCTTAAGGCTGAGAAAATGTGGATTAATCAACTGCACCACATCAAACCCCTTGAACTTCGGAAACATCCTTGCCAGATCGTAAAAATACCTTATTGTGCCGCCAACTCCGGGTCTCCTGTCGAGAGTTATATCCTTTTCAGTGTCCATATATCTCCCGCCGTCAGATATTGAAATCACGCTGTGACCTCGTTTCCTGAGCTCAGACGCAAGCGAAGCATGCACATTTGAATAATCACCGAAGAAAAGTATATTCATCGCAGATAAGAGTTGGGATTTTAGAAGTGGATTTTATACAATAGAAAGAATCAGCTCCAAAGCAGGTAGCCCGCCCTTCCCCCTTTTAAAGTGTAAAAATAGATAAAGCGAAGCAATCTTCTCCTCCAGCTTGAGAGAGAGGGATCAGATAAGGCCTCTGCAAGTAGCTTTTCTCCCGATTTGCGGTCTCCCTCGCGTGAATATATGGCGGCCAAGTTCACTTTGCGGTAAAGCAGCATATTCAAGATTCGCCTTCGGAGTGGATTGGGTGCCATATCGGCATCTTTTTCACAAGCCTCAATAGACTTTTCCCATTCCCCCGCCTTTGAATGAAAATCGGAGCCGGTGATGGAGATCTTTTGTGGATAAATATGAACCAGCACCCTGAAAATACCCTTCATGTTGGGTTCATTCAGAAGAATGCGCAGTCCTAACTCCCAGTCATTCCATCTCAGCAAAGAGGAATCCCACGCCCCGATTCTCTTAATGAAAGAGGTGCGGAGTGCATAGGCCTGAGTTGACAGCACTGCATTATAGATATGTCTCCTTATAAGATCGAAACGGGCAAAACGTTTCGGAATCACCTCCTCCTTTGAATTTATGTAGGCTGTGCGCCAATACACCACATCGAGTTTCTTATCACGGTCGAATGCTTCCATAACCGTTATTGCCAGTTCTGGCAACATCACGTCATCTGAATCAAAGAAGAGCATGTAATCCGTGTCAACCTCTAAAAGACCGCGGTTTCTTGCCGCGGCCGCCCCCGCTCTTTTCTCGCTAACAATCTTTATGGAGAAATCTTCATTCTCGTGAGCATCTTTCCATTTTTCCACCTCTTCCACGGTCCTGTCAGTTGAATTATTATCAACCACAATCAGCCGTATCGGGCGATACGACTGATTGTAAACGCTGTCAAGGGCTCGGAGAATCAGTTTTTCCCGATCCTTTACAGGAATCACTATGGATAGTGGATTGTAGATCATTTCTTTCTTCTTCTCACTGATTTTGCGGCATTTGCATTGCCATTGCTATTAGAAGATGATGACGATGACAATTTAGGCTTCTTTGCTTTCGGTGTCTTCTTGGTTTTTGAAGTTGAGCTTCTCCGTGAACGCACCGATTTCTTTTCTGCCGGAGCCGATTCGGAATCGCTGACTACTGTGCGCCCGGGGATAGTGTCTCCTGCGGCGATGGCCTGAGCTAACTCCTCCTCGCGTTCCTTCTGAGCCAGGTATTCCTCGCGCGTAGGAACATAAAGGTTCTTGCCGTAGTTTTTAAGGCGGTTGTCGATGCTATCCTGAGCCTGCTTGAGCAGATCCTCGTCGGGATATAGCTGAGCCATTGAGAGGTTGCGGAGATTGCGTGTCTTGTATATTTCGCCGTCATACATGCCAAGGTTGAAATAATCATCAAGGCTGTATTGTTCGAGATTATTATCATCCGAAAGGAATATATATTCCTGAGCGAGATAGGGGCGCAAAGCATCAAACTTTACCCAGAACATCGGGTAGCGTCCCTGTGCGCCATAATCGGTATATTTATTCAGCACCGGGCAGATAGCCTCCACGCGAGTCCTCATGCGGTTTGTGCGACGGTCGAACTCCCACTTCTCAAGGATATAATATGCTTGCACCTGATTGGAAGGCACATCGGCTTCCTCAACCACAAACTTAGGGCTCTTTGAAGTGCCTCCGCCATTTTGGTAATATATCTCAAAACGGTCGAGCATTTCATCCACTTTCACCTTATACTGGTCTGTGAATACCTCACGGCCATCAAGATATTCGTAAGCCGGAATCTTATTGTCGAGCACTAAACCGAAAATCAGACGGAAAAGATTCTGCTTCCCATCCACCACATCCTCCGGATAATAAAGAGGAGCGTTTTCCGGCTTAGAGAGGTCGAGCTGACGGTAAATGTCGCGTTTATATTGCAAGTCGGCATCATGGGCCTCCTTTGTGGTGTAGAAATCCTGCATGCGGTCGGTCACGCCCGCAGCAGTTTTCTCATTCTTCTTATCCTTGTCGGCACGGCGACGAACCACTCCGCCATTCTCAACCTGAGCCACAGCGGCAATCCCGGCCGCGGCAATCAGAGAGAGGGTTAATATTTTGCGATATATTTTCATGTCGGTAATATTTCGTTAGTTAAGCGCCACTTCCATTGGGGATATGTCGCGTGTGATTCCATCCGGGCCTTTGGCCTTGATATTGGAGATAAAGAATGACTTGCCCGGTTTCAAGCGTTTGAATTGTTCGCGCTGGCGTTCCGAGAAGTGCGAGCCATTTGAAATCTCGGGGATAAGGTTACCCATCTGGTCGGTAAAGACGGTGGCGAATGAGACAACGGTATAGTTTATGTCAAGCACACCGTCGTCCAGTGCGGCCCCTAAGCCTGGTGCGTTCATCAGGGCTGACTTGGCAATGCGCTTTGGTGAGCCTTTATAGTGAGTGTCGCCGATAGGGATATATGCCGTAGGGTCGGGGAGTTTCCTCACGCGGAATGTCATTGATCCCACGTTCTGTGTCCTTCCGTCAAGTTCTGCGGAAACTGAAATGGTTGCCTCGGTGCCCACCTGGGTCACACGCGCCACCCAATGGTCGCCGCTCCTTGTGAGAGTCCCCCCGGAAATTGAGGCCTGAACTCCGCTCATCGGCACACCTGGCACTGAAATCGAGATAGGGTTATCAATGCCGGCATAAAGCACATTCATCATCGTGGGTGATATTGTAGCCATAGGCTCGATCACGGTGTAGGATGATGTAAAGGGGTGCTTTTGCATTGTCCCGTCGGAAAGCGGCAGCTCGATATATCCGGAATACTGATGTGTCCCGGGGGCACCCGGCACAAATTCGAATATCCCTTTGGGATTAGTAAGTCTCGATCCGTTCACATATACCGCCGGACGCTGTGTAGTGTCAACAGCCGCCAAAACAATCTGTGCAGAATATTTGCCGCCGCGTATGATGGTGCGTGATTCAGGAATGACGTATGCGCCAAACTCATTCATGTGAACGTCATCCATATCCACATTCATAACAAGGCTTGCCAAGGCTTCTGATTCCGCCTGATGAATGTCGTTCTGAAGCTTTGTGAGCATAGTCACCGCAGCGACAGAGGGCATATTCTCAAACATCTTCTGTTCCCACGATGAGGGGCCGCCGGGTGTCTTCACGATTGTTGTTGAAAGCATCTCGGCCACAGCCTTTCGTTTGGCTGAATCGGGTATCATCTCTGTGATGAATGCTCGGTAGGAGTCAATAGTCTCCCTGAGTTTCTTTCCGCGTTGGGTTTTGGGATTGAGCATCGTTACCGATGAAGCCTCAAGGTCGTCAAGGTTCTTCAGGTTATGGTAGTCGGCTCCTTTCCCGTCTGTGGCAACCGCAATATCTATTTTAAGTTGCTCGATGGCATTAAAAACCGATTGTGAACGTTCGCGGAGCTTAGTGCCTTTTTCATACCAGACTCCCGCTTTCTCCGGACTCTCCTGGTAAAGGCTTTCCAGATAGCGGAACTGGGCGGCGTTTCGCTCAGCGATATTTTTGTTTGTGCGGCTTATGCTGTCGTGTACCTGGCTGAATCCGTTGAGCACATCGCTCGACACATTCAGCGCAAGCATGGCCGTGAGGACGATATACATAAGGTTGATCATCCTCTGTCGGGGCGACATTCGCGCCACATTATTTCCTCCTCCTGCCATTTATTCTGTCGGATATTTATTTATTAATTAGGCATATCCCGGTCAGGGAGATGTCAGTCGTTGTTTTTAAGCGATTCATCGAAAGGATTGATGCCTCCAGCTGCTGCTGCACCGCCGCCCATCATAGGATTAGCCATATTGATAGTCATGGCGGTTATCATCTTCTCATATACAGAGTTGAGCTGCTTCATATAGCGTGCCATGCGCTCTGTCTCCTCGCAATATCTTGAAGATTCGGCGGCCGATTTCTCATACATGTCGCGTATATCCTTCAATCCGCGGTTCACGCGGTCGATCGATTCAAGCTGTGAGGCCACGCTCTTGAGCTGAATCTCATAAATGGTGTTGAGTCCGGCAATATTGCGGTTGAGGTCCTGCATCTGTTCCACATATCCGTTGGAACTGCCCGAGATGGTTTCTGAATTGCGCGTGATAGCCTCATATGAACCAAGCAGGGTCTCGCAAACATGATTGAGAGCCTCTGTGGTTTCATTCAGGCGTCCCATCTGCTCCGACATCTCCTGCATTCGGGAAAGGTAGCTTGAAGTTGCCTCAGCCAATGATGCCACCTCTTCCGGATCCTGCATCACAGGAACGCCTCCCGGCTGAGCTGCAACCACTCCTGCCATAACGCCACCTCCGGTCGTTTCCATATTTTCCTCAATGGCTTTGTCATAGCCGGCATATCCGCCACCGCTGATAACCACTCCCGATCCGGAAGTGAAGTCGGGTCTCTCCTCCTCGTTATGTGAATCAAGAACGGGGAAAACCTCCTCCCATGCATATTCCTTTGGCGGACGGTCGAAGGCCGTGAGAATGAACATTGCAATCTCAGTTCCCATGCCGATGCAGAGGAGCGTGCTGCCGCCTTCGAGGTGAAGAATCTTGAAGAGGGCACCCCAGATCACGATTGCCGCGCCGATAGAGTAACAGAAGTTGAAGAAGCGCTGCCCTTTCTGTCCGTGAAGGAAGCGTTCGATGCCATTGGCATATTTACGAATCTTTACCATAATGATTTTACTTTATGAAAGGGCTCTGTTTATTTTGCTTTCTTATTCTTTGTTCCGCGGGCGAAGCCAATCTGCGAACGCACGTTGCGGAATCCGATATATGATCTCTGTTCGTTCTGATATTCCCAGGTGCGGAGGTCGGAACGTATATTTGAAGCCACATCTTTCCATGAACCGCCGCGCACAATCTTGCGCTTCATGCGGTAAGGATCCTCCTTGGCGGCATCATAACGGTATTCGGGGTTAAGGTCGGATGTTAGCTTGCCCACGCTCTCAGTGTATGCGGTGGATGTCCATTCCGAAACATTGCCTGCCATATCATAAAGCCCGAAATCATTGGGCTTGAAGGTGCCGACCTGAGAGGTGATGACGTGTCCGTCGCGGACAAAGTCGCCATCCATCGGCTTGAAGTTGGCGTAGAAGCAACCTCGTTCATCCATCGGAAGCACCTCCTCCCAAGGATATGCATTCTCAGAATTTCCGGCACGTGCCGCATATTCCCATTCAGCTTCGGTGGGGAGGCGGAAAGGCTCAACATAGATTCCCTCTTTACCTAAAGAGCGGCGGAGATATTCCGTGCGCCAGTTGGAGAATGCGTTTGCCTGTTCCCAGCTCACGCCGACTACCGGATAATCATTATAGCCTGCATGAGAGAAATACATCCTTGTGTAAGGCTCGTTATATGCATTGTCGAAATCGTTTATCCAGCAAGTTGTGTCGGGATAGATGTTGACGATATATGTGTTAAGGAAGTCATAATCACCGGTAAGAGGGCGTGTCACGGTTTCACGCACAATCTGTCCCTCCTCGGTCATGTAGGCCGTGTCTTTGGAAATGACGGGAAGCTCGTTCGATACCGGTATGTCGGTGTTATATTCACGACGAGTGGGATCGAGGCGGTTCTTGCGTTTTGCGGCCGCTGTGTGATTATAGATTTCGTAACGATAGTTCAGCTGTGTGGGGTCAAGCTCCCGCTGCCCTGTGATTGGGTTCACGCGATACACGCTCTCGATAGCCCTCTGTTCATCCTCGTTAGGATTTCTCCAGGGGATAGGCTTGTTCCAGTTGAGGTAGGGCTTGATGGGGTTGCCCTCCTTATCTTCCTCAATCTTGAACACTTCATTGCCGCCGTAGGCAGGATCGGCAAGACGTTCGCGGATGATTGAATCGCGAACCCAGAACACGAACTGCTTATATTTTGAATTGGTTATTTCTGTCTCATCCATCCAGAAAGCGTCAACCGACACCCCTTTGGGATTTGCCTTGATTCCGGCCAAGGAATCATCTTTAGCCGGCCCTAAGGCAATTGAGCCTCTGTCAACAAGCACCATTCCGTAGGGGGTAGGCTCTGCGAAGGAGCTTCCGCCCACTCCGGTCACTTCACCTCCCGCGCCTCCGCGACGCATTCCGGCGCAGGAAACGAAGATGGCGCATAAGGAGAGTGCCACTCCGAAGAGCATCACATTGCGCAGCATGCTGCTTGAGAATCTTCTTGATATTGAATTTCTGTTTTTCATCTTAGTCATGTCGCTACATTATTCGAATGGAACGGTGTTTGTTTTTATTTACGCCGCTGAAATCAAGTTTGATCTGATATCCGGCGATAATCTCGTGGCTTCCCGAAGAGGCCTTTGAGATTGCTGAGGTCGGGTAGTCGTAAGAATATCCGATAAAGAAATTTTTAAATTCGGCGGCTACCATGACGCTCACGGCATCTTTGTAGCGGTATCCAACTCCGAAGGAGAGGAACTTATTGTATCTTGCCCTCATGGCCGCCTGCACGTTGAATGTGGAAAAATCGGTGACGGCCATCACTGAGGGTTGCAATTCAAATAACGTGTTTTTAAGGGGAATATTGCTATCTGCCGTAAAATAGAGGGTACGGGCCAACTTCGTCTCGTAATAAGAGGTTTCTGAACTCTCGTTCCCTTCAGTGTCGAGTTTCACGGTCGGGTCGAGCAGGTGAAGTCCCGAAATCCCGATAGAGAACCACTTGTGAGTGTAATAGATGCCGGCTGAGAGATCAAACACGTTTCCTGTTACATCGTGGGTGGGTATGGCCTCATCGGTTCCCTGATGGTAATCATCGCCTTCAGGCAGCACAACCTCCGAACCTTTGAACTTGGAGGTGTAATAGCCTCCCTGCACGCCGATGGAGAGTATCCCCTTTAGGAACTTAAGTTTGTAGCTCCCTTGTATGTTGATAAGGGTGTTGGAGAAGAGACCGAGCGACTCGTTCATCATGTCTGCGCCCACTCCGATGCGTTGTTTCCCTATCTTGACAGGCATATCGGCTGTTGCAAGGAAACTTTTCGGGGCATTTTCGATTCCGAGCCATTGCAGGCGGGCGCCTCCGCGGATTCGCAGGAAGTCAACCTGACCTGTTGCCGCAGGGTTATAATATGTCGGGACAGCCCACGACTGTGTGAGCAGCACATCATTCTGGGCTTGCATGCGCGGCGCAAACAAAAGAAGCGCCAGCAGAACTCCTGCAAGCAGTAGGGATGTGAAATATTTCTTTTCGTGGCTGGTCTGCATTTCGGGTTAATGTTGGTCTGTATCAGATAAGCATGCCGTGTATCATTCAAAATAGAATGTCAGCACAAACATCTTGGATTTCACTTTTGAAAGGGACTGGGTTATTTTCAGCATCTCCGGGTTCTCGTCGAGATCAGGACGGTCATGTTTCAGGATGTCGGTCAGTCCGAAGCAGAACTTGATTTCCGGATTAAGCTTGAAGAAGGGGAGATAGAAATCACACCCTAATCCGATTGACAGATATAGGTCTGTCGAATTGAATTGGAGGAATTCAGATCTCTTTTTGCTCACATCGAAGGTGCCCATTGCTCCGAGAGTCACGTAAGGACGTGAATTATGGAGACGGTCGCCCGAAATTTTAAGGTCGAGAGGAGCCACCACGTATGCGGTCTTGATATCCTGTCGCTCCACTGCTCCGGTGACGTGGTCGCGAAACTCCGCGCCTTTGCTTCCGAAATACATTCCCGGCGTGAAACGCAGGTTGAAGTATTTATGCAACCTCAAGTCGGCTAACACATTGACGCAAATTCCGGGATCGAACGTCGGCACTTCCACAAACCATTGTCCCCCTTCGGGAGTCTGGAATCCGTTGTGGGTGAAATCGAGATCCTGAAAATGCATACCGACAGAGAAACCGAGATGCCATCTTTTCAGGTCTGCGTATGGGCGGTTCATAATCTTGTCGCGCGGTTTGGAAAAAGCTCCCGACACTCCGCAAAGAAGCATCAGCAGCAGCAATGCTGACCGGCAGATTATATGGAACGGTTGTTTCGGCATATCTCTTTAACGTTAATCCTATTCCTATTATTGCAAATGATTGGGGAATGGTGATGTCAAAATTATTTAAAGATAATTTCCAAATGTTGATAGAATCTCCCCCCGAATTGTTAAATTTGCATATTGAACGGCCTGAATGGACAGAGCCGTATGCAGAAAACAGGTGACTACTATGAAAGAGAAGAGAAAAATGGAATGGGACCGCCTCATATGCGATTTGCGTCTTGGCATGGAGGAATATCACGACGGCCAGCGGCACACCCGTTCTGATTTTCAACGCGACTATGACCGCCTTGTGTTCTCCTCCCCCTTCAGGAGGCTCCAGAACAAGACTCAGGTGTTCCCTTTGCCGGGGAGCATCTTCGTGCATAATCGCTTGACTCATAGTTTGGAAGTTTCTACGGTTGGCCGCTCTATGGCTACTGAAGTGTCTATAAGGCTGAAGGAGAAATACGCTTCCGAGCCTTGGGTCTATAAACTTGATGAATTTCGAGATATCGTTGCCGCCGCTTGCCTCTGCCACGACCTGGGAAACCCTCCCTTCGGACATTCCGGGGAGAAGACCATATCTTCATATTTCTCTGAAGGGAAGGGACGTGAGCTGGTGAGTTGTCTTTCGGCTCAGGAGGCGGCAGATTTCCTTAATTTCGAAGGGAATGCCAATTCATTCAGATTGCTTGCCCATCAGTTTGCCGGACGCAGGCAGGGCGGTATGGCCATGACCTATTCCACGCTCGCCGCTATCGTTAAATATCCCTATTCATCACTATATGCAGGTGAGAAAGGGAAATTCGGGTTCTTCAAGTCTGAGGAGGATACCTTCCGCAAGGTTGCCGAGAGGCTTGGCATACCGGAACTCGAGCCGGGTCGCTTTGCGCGTCACCCGTTGGTCTATATCATGGAGGCCGCTGATGATATCTGCTACCAGATAATGGATCTTGAAGACTCGCATAAATTGAAGATTATGAGCGAGGCGGAAGTCACAGCCCTATTCCTCTCTTTCTTCGAGCCGGAGCGTCAGGATAAATGCCGACGCACGCTCGCTCGTCTGGAAGATCCCAACGAGCGCGTGGCCTATCTGCGGTCGAATGTGATAGGGGAGATGGTGGTGAGTTGCGCGGAAGCGTTTGTGGAGAATGAGGAGAGGATACTTAAAGGAGAATATGTGGGGCCTCTCACATCTCTTATGGCAGGTCGTCTTCGCGATGCCTACTCCGCCTGCTCCAAGACAGCATGGGAGCGTATATATTGTGCGCCTGAAGTGGTGGATATTGAATTGGGAGGAAACAGGATAATTACCTATCTCATGAAGGCACTTATGGAGGCAGTGATTCATCCTGAAAGGAATTATTCACAGCTTCTCCTGAGCATAATCCCTAATCAATATGACACTCGCGCGGAGACTCTTTATGAAAGGATTCAGAGTGTGCTCGACCATGTGTCGGGAATGACCGATGTCTATGCCCTTAACCTATACAGAAAGCTTAACGGCCACTCCTTGCCGGCGGTATAACTAATAAATATAATCAGATGAAAATAAAGGCAGTCATTTTTATAATATCATTCTTTATTTGCAGTTCGTTTCCTGCATTGGCAGAGAAGGTGTGGACTCCGGCAGATATGCCTAACGTCCAAGTGGCCGACCGCACGGAATATGTCTCCGACCCGGCTAATTTGCTTTCTCCTTCAACGAAAGCTGAGGTGAACAAACGTCTTTACGAGCTTCGCCGGCAGACCACTGCCGAAGTCGTTGTGGCGCTTCCGCCCGATATCGGTGATATGCCGATAGAGGAATGGTCTGAAAAACTCTTCACTTCATGGGGAATAGGGAAAAAGGATAAGGATAACGGCCTGTTGCTTGTCATAGCCCCTGAGCAGAGGAAAGCGCGCATTCAGACCGGTTATGGAGTGGAAGGAGTCCTCCCCGATATTGCATGCAAGAATATAATAGGGCAGGAGATTGTTCCTGCCATGAGAGAAGGGGATATAGATGCAGCTGTCAATGGTGCAACTCGGATGATTGCTTCTGCCATGACCGATCCGGCGGTGGCTGAGGAATTAAGAAGTGATGACGCCGATAATTATGAGGGCGCTATGCAGACTATCTCTTCGGAAACCATAATGGGCTTTGTGAGGATAGTCACCTGGTGCGTGTTCCTTTTTTCACTCTTCTGTTTCTGTCGCGATCTGTACAATGCCCGTAAATTGGATAACTACGGCAAGGCTATGCTTTGGCGCGGGCATCTTCCAACTTATTTCTGGTGCTCGCTTTTCTCTTTTGGCGCGGGATTGATCTTCTTTGTGCTTGCTTTCTGGTTTTATCGCTCCATACGAACCAAGAAACGAATTTGTCCCACCTGCGGCACCAAAATGCATCGCCTGAACGAAGAGGAGGATAACGCCTTGCTCACCCCTTCGCAAGATTTTGAAGAGAAACTGAAAACGGTTGACTATGATGTGTGGGAATGCCCATCGTGCGGCACTGTCGAGCGACTCCCTTTCAAGGCGAAACAGATGAAATATACTCCCTGCCCCTCATGTGGCACTGTCGCTATGTGTCTTTCAGGCACACGCACATTGAAGCCCGTAACCACAAGAAGCGAGGGAATGGGCGTTAAGGTGTATGAATGCAAGTTCTGCCATCATAAGGAGGAACGTCCATACGTTATTCCGAAAAAGGAGGATCCTGCAGCAGCGGCAATGGCCGCGGGTGCCATATTAGGTTCGATGAACGGCCGACGTGGTGGCGGAGGCGGATTCGGCGGAGGTTTTGGCGGTGGATTCGGCGGCGGATCAACCGGCGGGGGCGGCGCTTCGGGTGGCTGGTAGTTTCCTTAGGCGGAGAGTGGATGACTGATAAGGGAATGTTATTGTGAAGAGGGGAGATTCATACCGGGCTTTTATATCCTTGGTAAGAGTCTCTCCTGTTGCATCAATCCATTCCACGTCATATATGTCCGGAAAACCTGTTTCTGTCAGCCTGCATTTCAGCATCCCCGAATGCCATGTTTCAGGGAGGGTCTTGGCTCCGTCGAGATAATAGCCCTTATAGCCCACGTTATCGCGGATTAAGGCCAACGTGTAGTCTCCTCCCATTCGCAGCATATTCTCCTCCAATGAGCGGTCATAGACTTTCCATATCCCCTCCTTGGGGTCGGAAGAGCGCATAAGATATGACCTAAGTATATCGGGATCGGCATATTCCGACTCTTCAAGATTATAACCGGAGGCCGGGAACATAATGGCTATATCCTCGATTTCCAGCAGTCCGCCCGGTGACACAAAAAAACCGATACTGTCGGGATATTCAATTTCGGAATCCCAAGAGAGTATCGGTTTGTATTCCCTGTTTCCTCCAAGCAATGTGAAATGCCCTTGGTCGAGAGAGAGGAGGAAGGCGTTGGTGCCTGTGAATGGATCTATCCCCTCTGTTGTCTGTCCCGTTATCCCTGCATCCGATATCTCTGTTGCTATATCAATGCCTCTTCCCGGCCAAGTTCGGGAAGCGGGCGAATCCTCTCCTCTTTCATTTGTGCCGACGCTGAATTTGACCGATGTCGGCATATAGGTTTCATCTTTTGGAAAATCGGCTGTCCGCACAGAAATATATTCTCGTTTCCCTTTCCTGTCCGCGACCACTATTCCCCAGCCCGGATGTTTGACTTTCCTCTTTCCTTGTGAGGTCGTGAAAGAATAACTTTTGCCCGAAGCATTGTGAAGGTTCTTTGCACGGAAAGTTAGCTCGAGATTTTGTTTTGTCGGAATCCGTATAAGGTCGAAAACCGTATTGGCGGTTGAGGCCTCGAGGATTAGAGTGGAGTCTGTCGCGTTCTGGAATTCGCCGAAACCTCTTGAAGAATTTAAATAGATTGCTTCTTCAGTTGTAGGTTTAAGTGAGATTGCATCGGGCTTTATATCGAGTCCTTCCCTTGGGGCGGCTTCGCACATTGCAGTGACAGCCGTGACTATTCCCACAATTGCGAAGATAAAGATGATTGAACCTATTATCTTGTTGATAAGCCACATTGAGCGCAGGTTGAAATGTGAGCGCAACTTGGCCACAAAGAATGTCACCACCCACCACCATATCAATGCGCCGGCTCCAATCGAGAGGAAGCCGATCACATAATGATAGAATTTTATTTC
>CAMWXH010000065.1 GCA_947178165.1 uncultured Porphyromonadaceae bacterium
TTTTTTGTTATTTTTTTGCCTTCTTTTATTAATTAAAAATAATTAAAATATTTTACAAATTTCCAGAACAATTTTTAAAAAACTAATGTTATGATTACAGAAAACCAAATAAAACGTATAAACGACATGAAACAGCAGGAATCATTTAAAGATCGCGTTATTGGCCTTCAGGGCAACCTTATGAGTTTTGCATATCAGCTCACTTCTAACCGCGAACAGGCTCAGGATCTTCTTCAAGATACCACTCTTAAAGCCCTTTCGAATGAAGATAAATATGTTGACAACGTAAATTTCAAAGGATGGATCTTTACCATCATGAGAAATATCTTCATCAACAATTATCGTCAGACAGTTCGTCAGGCAACTGTAATCGATAAGACTGAAGATCTCTATCATTTGAATATCAGCCAGGACTCTGGCCTCAACACTCCCGAAGGTTCATACGCAGTTAAAGAAATTTCAGTTGTTCTGAATTCTTTCTCAGACGACTATCGCATTCCTTTCAATATGTTTGTGGCCGGTTACAAATATAACGAAATCGCCGACAAACTTGATCTTCCCCTCGGCACAGTTAAAAGCCGTATCTTCTTTGCTCGCAAAAGACTTCGCGAAGAACTTAAAGATTATCGTTAAAATATAGACTTAAAAATATAATCTCCCACTTAAGGAGAGAGATGATTCCGATGTCTTACGTTTTATGGTTGGATTGAGGAGAATCTTCCAAGATATCCAAAGAGAACAGATGCGATTGCTCGTGTCTGTTCTCTTTTTATATTGTTCTCCTTATTATCGATTGATTTCTACTGAGCCCCTAAAAGGAGAGATGCAGGGAGACTCTGATGCCGCTTTTATCTATGTCTGGATGATCTCGATATGTGAGTCGCCACACATAATCAATTCTGAGAAGAGTAAATATATTATCAATCCCTACCCCAATCTCCATATATGGTTTCTTACGCATTTCCATTGTATGAGACTCGCTTGGGAAAACATAAAGATCCTTATTATAGGCCGGATTATTTTTTTTAGAAAGACTCCCGAAGAATCCTTTGAATGATATGATTTCACGCAATTTGGCTTTCTTAATTAGCGGAATCCTATTGAACAACGCGCCATTCACAAAATACTCCAAGTCCCACGAAGCACATTGGTCCATGGCAAATTCCATAGGATTGAGAAGGGCGAACGACTCTTGTTGGATTGTGTAGGAGAGATTGGCATTTTGCCATAACAACGCCGGGAACGGTACCTGACTCCATATCTTGCTACCTTTTATTAAAAGGTTGGTATATCCAAAGGCAGAAAACCAGAATCTTTTCCGGAAAGAAAGCTCGGTCTTATTTACAACAAAGTCTGCTCCCAATAATCGCTTTGGCCCATATTCATGCGTAATCGAGAAAACAGGTGCATCCATATTAACAGGACGACGATTTGAAACGGTCTGAACAAATTTTTCACCGGGAGCAAACCTTATTGTCGCAAAAAAGGTGCCCAACATATATTTGTCAGATGAGTCGCCATAGCCGTTCCTAAAGGCTACCCACCCCGTTGATTCAGAAGTTTCATGCTGGTACCCTATATTGAAAGAGAGATTATTTCTCAGCTCAAGATTATATTCAAGCCTCATCAATCTTTTATAGATAATCAGGTCATTTCTTTTTCTCCTTAAAGAGAGAATCACGTTGTCTGGATTGGAATAAAGATATCTCACTCCAATTTGATCCGTGTCATATTGATATGTGGCTCTTATTCCATTCATTGGAAATTCCCTTGAATGCTGTTTTTTCTTAAAAAAAGAGTATTCAATTTCAGCATTATATTTCCATTTACGATCTTTAAAGCCATACGCTCCATAACCGCGAAGAAAGAAATGGTCAGAAAAAGATGAGGTTGTCATTCCGCCCAATTTAAGTCTCAACCCTTCAACATCATTATAGCTTATAAAAGTATTTACCGGCCCAATATTAAATTTGCTATAGGCTGGTCGTGTGCCAACATAACCATGGAAAAGAATCCTTAGTATCTTCTCACCCCAATATAAAGCTTTCACCTTGCGCATATAAGGCATAAGATGTGTCATATTGCTTTCTGCGTATGTGAATGGTATGATTCTTTTCTCGTTCCAGAACTCTTCCGGTTGTAATGTTGCATTCTCCTCTTCAAATTCTTCCCCTATAACAGAATAATAGGCAGAATATTCATCGCGTTCTGAATATGAAAAGTTGCCATATCGGGTTTGCCTTGAGCCAAAAATGGGTGGAATTGTCTTTAAAATGCTTATTTCCAAAGAGAGGTCATCAAGCACTTTATGAACCTTCCCAAGTGAATCCTTCTCATAATTCTGGCTCACGAATATATTGTCAATATAATTAATATTTATTGCTTTCGGCACTCGCATTGAAACGCGCTTCACATATCTAACAGAGTCATCGCGCGGAATATAAAGATGGCCATTAAAGCCAAAGGTCTCCGGGGTTTTAGGAGCAAAGGAGATCTCTATGCAGTGTTCCCCTCCGAAATAGACAGTGTCGGTGATGTGATACATATAAAAATCCGGACCGATATTTGATACTGGGCTCACAAACCTGTTTTGCATCAAATTAAGGTCGTTATCATATATATCTATTTCCCGGAGAACATCTGACAGCATCACCCTTATATTTTCAGCATCGAACATTTCACTTATACCCTGTTCCCGTCTCCCCAAAACTATTTCTTTATCAACCTTGGGATCTTTACCTTTTAACCTAACTGAAGATTTTTCTAACAGAGAAAGGTCGAGCATCCTTTTTCCTGTCCATGGAGCGGTATCGATGAACTGCTCCATAAAACGGAATTTTTGTTGAGATTTAGGGAGATTATTGAAATCAAGATTAAAATCAGTCGTGCCTATCAGGGTCTTCTCATACTTTTCGTAACTATATTTGGGCGACTTAGTCGGATCAATTATATCTCTATTATGCCGTATATCTTTAATAAGTTCAACAGCCGGATTATTCTTCTTGGAATATTTATTCTTTTTCCGATATATGATTACCTCATCAAGATCCCGAGTTAAGGTCTTTTCGGTAATAGAGTCGAATGAAGCTTTATCTGTTCTATTTTGTGCTTGCAAATCCAAGGTAAACAGACTAAATCCCGGTAAAAAAAACACAACCGGGATAAGGGAAAATAATATTTTTCTATAGATTTGTTTTGCTGTCATAAAGTAAAGCACGCGCTTTAAATTAAACGTTATTTATAAGATAAATAATATAACAGCGTTATTTAAATATCCAGATCGCTTAATAAAATGGGAAAAGAAATAGAACATAAGTATCTCGTTGTCACTGATAGTTACAAATCAACTGCAACTGAAAATCATCATATTATACAGGGATATCTGTCAAAAGATGTTGAAAGGACCGTTAGAATCAGAATAATCGATAATAAGGCATTTCTCACAATAAAAGGAAGGAATGATGGCGACACCCGTCTTGAATTCGAATATGAAATTCCTGTGGAGGATGCCAGAGAAATGCTTATCCTTTCTATCGGAGATTATCTTGAGAAAAGACGGTGGATTGTTGATTATGGCGGATACAGATGGGAAGTTGATGAATTTTTAAATCGGAATGCTCCCACAATTGCAGAAATAGAACTCCCATTTTCTTCACATAATTATCCACTTCCCCCCTTCGTGGGAGAAGAAGTGACGGGAGACCCTAAGTATTATAATTCAAATTTATAAGAGTTTTATATTTATTTTAAAGGGCAGACATACTGTCCTTTCTTCTTTGTTATGCCTCCATATTCCACGGCATGATACGGACAATTATGGTAACAGGCCAGGCACGAAAGACAATTATCGCCCCATACCGGACCATTACTCTCTAAAGCTATATTCTTTACAGGACAAGATTTTACGCACTTGCCGCATTTCACGCAAGCCGATGAGTGATGCCATTTTTTTGCTGAGATGCCCCATTTCTTAAACAAAGGATAAACAATCTTTGTACGCAGATATGGCATGGATCCTCTGTGGAGTTTCCACTCCCAGATTCCATTCTTAATTTTTTCTGCAATATCCTGAACAGCTCTTTCAGAATTTTCAAGTTTACGTTTCTCAACCACACTTGAATCCACATCAAAGCCCGGAAGCAAGACATAAGTGTTAGGCATTATTACACTCCATGCACCATTCAGACTCAGGTCTCTTTCCAGCAAGCACTTCTCCAACATTTCAGGTGCATTCCCTGTTTCATCACCACAAGTGCAGACCATCCACACGGGAAGCTTGTTACTCTTTACTTCCTGTATGAAAGTTTCCGGAAGTGAATGTATAAAGTCAATCACAATTCCCGGCACACCCCAGGAATAAATCGGAAAGAGAAAACCTAAGGATTTCCCTCTAAAATATTGTTTGAGTGGATCAATATCAGGGATAAAAAATTTATCTTCTCCAACAGCTTCAGCTATTTTTCCTGCAACATATTTTGTGTTGCCTAATCCTGAAAAATAATATATCATTACCTTAATTTGTAAAAATCTTGAAAATCAGTTCTCTCAGGAGATCATATTCATTTTGATATGACTCAACACCTTTGCTTTTAGTGTCGAAATCCCTGCAATAATGAATTGCATTAACGGATTGTCTCGGATTATAAAAGCGCAGCCCCTCCTTTATATCCTTTAGCTGCCATGAATTTCTTGCTCCCACACCCTCCATCATCGACTTCTCACTCTTGTCAGTTAAATAATGGGCTATTGATACTTTTTGAAAAAAACTGAAAAGCATGCTGTTAGTTACGACAGTAGGATTGGTTTTCGGGTTCTTTTCAAAATATTTCAATATCTTCATTGTCTGCGGAAAGTTTTTGCAAGACACAGCTTTTATCAATTCGAAATTATTATAATCTTTTGATATCCCTATATGATTTTCTATATCGGCAGCTGTTATTTTCTTTTCGCCGCCTTTTATCATAACAAGTTTATTGACTTCCCCGAAGACCTTGCTCAAAGGCCCTCCGATATAGTCGCATAACATTGCAGTAGCTTTCTCTTCAATTGAGAATCCAAGAGAATTGCAATAATCCTTTATGTAGGTTGCTAACTGCCAGTCCTTAACCGGTTCGCTTTTAAATATGATTGCTTTAGAGGCATTGGCCGCTTTAATAAGTTTTGAAGTGCCGCTCAATACATCCCCCTTATATACAATCACTAATATTGTAGTGTTATTAGGCCGTGTGATATAAGAGGCGAATTTGTCAAGTTGTGATTTTGCCTGATGCATCGTCTGGGCTTCTTTCAAGATGACCAATTTGCGGTCAGCCATTACAGGAAATTGTTGGGCCGTGGCTACAACGAAATCAATTTCTGAATCATTGCCATAAAAAACAGTCTGATTAAAATCCCTATCTGATTCAGGAATAACGTGATTTTCAAAAGCCTCAACAAGCCTGTCTATATAAAAAGTCTCTTCCCCCATCAGAATATACACAGGGGAAAGATCAGTTCCTTTCTTTATTGTTGTCAGTATTTCCCTAAAACCAGGAAGAGCCATATTTTTACTTAATCAAAGGTTTCTTTTTAAAGGACGGTATCTGAAATTATTGTTTTCGAAAAAGAAGCGTTTTCCATACGCTATCAATAAGAATAACAAAATGCAACTTGCAAGCGCTATCCAAGGAAAACCGTTTTCAGTTACTCCATATCTCTCAACATCAAAAGCCTCTCCTCCACGGTTTGCAATCCAGGCTGTAATCACGACAATACTATTATTTAAAGCATGAGCTGTAGTGGAAACCCATATCGAATCTGACCAAAAGAGCAGATAGCCGAAGAAAGCTCCCAAAATTACACGTGGAATAAAGCCATAAAATTGAAAATGCAAGGTGGAAAAAAGGATGGCTGTCAACCATATCGCCAGGTGATGATTCACTCCACTGTCGGTCATTGCTTTCTGAATACCTCCCCGGAAGAATAATTCTTCTCCGAATCCTGTAATGACTCCAACTATCAATACTCCGCTTATTAATCCCCCAATTGATGATGTGGATAACAGGATTCCGGTTGCTTTCTGGGCATTATTTTCCATTTCCCTGAATAGTTGTTCCAATCCTGACATTGAAGATGGAAAGGTGAATGACTCATTCCATAATATAATCTGATTTAGAAATGGCAAACCGATCACAAAAGCGAGAATCACCCCTATAATCTGACGACAGTCCATACTATTCGACAAAGTAAGGGCCTTGAAAGGAGTATGCGAAATCACTCGGGCATAGATGAGTGCCGGCAATATAAAAACAAGCAGATTCTGAAACAGCGCAACCGTCAAACCCTCCGTTCTTGGAGAAAGATCCAATTTCCCAATAAGCAGCACTGTTGCTGAAACAGCTATAAGCATTATGAAGAATAGTCCGAACAGGATGCCGAGTCTTGCAAAAAGGGTTGGTCCTCCAGCATCTCCTTCATTTACTCTTTGCATACAATCACTCAAATTTCTTTCTTGTAAAAATAAAATCCTGACCTAAATATTTTTCCCTTACAATTGGATTAGCGGCCAATTCCTCGCTTGTGCCCTGAAATAAGACTTTCCCTTCAAACAAAAGGTAGGCTCTATCAGTGATGCCAAGAATAGAATCCGCTTTATGGTCAGTGATCAGAATGCCGATGTTGCGTTCCTTAAGATGATAGACCACCGATTGGATGTCTTCAACGGCAATGGGGTCAACAGCGGCAAATGGCTCATCAAGCATTATGAATTTTGGATTTATTGCGAGACATCTTGCTATCTCGGTGCGACGGCGTTCCCCGCCCGATAAATTATTTCCAAGATTATGCCTCACTTTCTCTAATGAAAACTCCTTGATGAGCATTTCCAGCTTCTCTTTCTGATACTCCTTGGATGTGTTGGTCATTTCAAGGATGGCGCGAATATTATTCTCCACACTCATTGTGCGGAACACGGAGGCTTCCTGTGGAAGATAGCCAATACCGAATTGAGCACGCTTATACACAGGATAGCCTGTTATGTCATGATCATCAAGAAAAACCTTTCCCTCGTTAGGTTTAATCAGGCCTACTGTCATATAGAAAGTTGTAGTCTTCCCTGCGCCATTAGGTCCAAGCAAACCAACAATCTCTCCTTGGGTAACATCAATGGTAACCTTATTAGCAACCGTGCGTTTACCATATTTCTTTACAAGATTCTCCGTGCGCAGAACTCCTTTTACAGGAATTTCTTCCTCCGTTTCCTCTTTTATTTCCCTAATTTCCCCATCTTCCTCCTTTATCGTGGCTTCATCGGCTACAATTTCCAATGTTTGCATATCAGGCTGAACCCCTTCCAATTCCATCTCCTCCTCAGGAGTTAGTTTCTCGGGCTGGGACTCAGAATCTTTCTTGAATCTCTTTTTAGGGAAAAAAGTTGAAAATTTCATCTTTTAGATACTTAAATGTTGGAACCGAGAAGAGAACGGATATAATCGGTTAGAAGCTTTATTGCAACCAGATTGTGCCCTCCTTGTGGAATAATGAGGTCGGCATATCTTTTAGACGGGGCGATATACAGTTCGTGCATTGGCTTCAATGTCTCCTGATAACGGTCAATCACCATCTGAGGAGTTCTCCCCCGTTCAATGCAATCCCTATGAATAACCCTGATTAGGCGTTCATCGTCATCAGCATCAACAAAAACTTTAACATCCATCATCTCTCGCAATTCCTTATCACAAAGAACAAGAATTCCTTCTACAACAACCACCTTGCGAGGTTTGATATGAATTGTTTCCTTCAAGCGCGAACACGTAACAAATTCGTATGTAGGCATGTCGATAGCTTTCCCTTCTTTTAGATCTCTCAGATGTCGGGTGAGCAATGACCATTCAATGGATGCCGGCTCATCATAATTCATTTTAAGCCTTTCCTCCAAAGGAATGTGGGCATTATCCTTATAATAACAGTCTTGTGGAATAACAGCCACTTCCTCCTTGGGAAGACTCTCTATAATCTTTCTAACGACCGTTGATTTTCCGGAACCGGTCCCTCCCGCTATACCGATAATTAGCATATACTGCCTTGTTGATTTGTTTTTCACAAAATTAATAAAATCAGAGTATCGCACCAAATTTTTTATTAACTTTGCGAGTTGAACGATTGTTTAATCCTTGTGGGTTCATTTTAACTGTGGCCCGGGAAGCTTCTTTTAAAGCAGAGAATTAAACTGTTGCTTCATTTATTTATTCAGAAATTTAATATCCAACTTATCTGTAATGATTATAGGTTCTATTAAATCATTTGGCCGTTATTGCGTGTTCATGAATCACGTTTTCAGAGTGCCTGAAAAATGGAAAGAGTTTTTTAAACAGCTCATTTTTGAAATCAACAAGCTTGGGGTTGATTCAATTCCACTTGTAATAATCATCTCGATTTTCATTGGCGCCGTGATTTGCATTCAGATGACAATCAATATTGTCTCTCCCCTTATTCCATCCTACTCCACCGGTCTTGCCACAAGAGAAATTCTATTGCTTGAATTCTCATCGACCATGATGGCTCTGATTCTGGCCGGAAAGGTGGGAAGTAACATTGCTTCTGAAATTGGCACGATGCGTGTAACCGAACAGATTGATGCAATGGAAATTATGGGTATCAATTCGGCATCTTTTATCGTTCTGCCAAAGATTGTCGGATTCGTTCTGTTTGTTCCTGTCCTGTGTGTGCTTTCCATGTTTATGGGTCTTATAGGAGGAGCGCTGGTGGCTGAATTCACCTCAATGCTGACTATGGGGAACTATATATATGGAATCCAGTCGTTCTTTAATGAATGGTACGTGTGGTATGGCATAATCAAAACACTTGTGTTTGCCTTCATTATCACCTCCATAGCCGCATATTACGGTTATTATGTAAAAGGAGGTTCTCTTGAAGTTGGTCAGGCGAGCACCAAAGCTGTTGTGTCAAGCTCAATTATTATTTTATTGGCCGACGTTATATTAACAAAACTCTTATTACAATGATTGAGGCAAAAAACGTTTCGAAATGGTTTGACGGAGTGCAGGTGCTCCATAACATAAGCGCAGTTTTTGAAACCGGCAAAACAAACCTGATCATTGGCCAGAGCGGATCGGGAAAAACCGTTTTCATGAAATGTCTAATTGGTCTTATGACTCCCGAGGAAGGGGAAATCTTATATGACGGGCGTAAATTTAGGTCGCTTAATTCCGAACAGAAGAGGCAGCTCAGGTCAGAGATAGGTATGCTTTTCCAAGGTTCAGCCTTATTCGACAACGAAACCGTGCTCGGCAATGTGATGTTCCCTCTGAAGATGCTAAGCAAGATGAGCCATGAGGAACAGCTTGAGAGAGCTCATTTCTGCATCAAGCGCGTCGGCCTGGAAAATGCCGACAATAAGTTCCCCTCTGAAATATCAGGAGGTATGCAGAAACGTGTGGCAATTGCGCGTGCAATCGCCCTTAACCCTAAATATCTTTTCTGCGATGAACCTAATTCGGGTCTCGATCCCCGAACTTCCATTTTGATTGATAATCTTCTCAGCGACATTACTCACGAATATGGGATAACGACAATCATTAATACTCACGACATGAATTCCGTGCTTGGAATCGGTGAACATATTGTGTTTATTAATAAAGGCCATTGTGACTGGAGCGGAGATGACAAGTCAATTTTCAGGAGCCAAAGCGAATCCTTGAATGATTTTGTTTTCGCTTCAAAACTTTTCCGTGAAGTGAAGCTCTTCCTTGAAAGGGAATATGAAGCGGAAGAGGGAAGCAAGTGAGCCGACGACTGATAATTTATGATATAAAAATGTGGAAGCGATGGTGATAAATCAAATCGCTTCCACATTTTTATAAGTTTCCAATTTGTTTAAGGAATATCTCAACCAACCTTTCTTTCGCTTTGCTCATATCCACTTCCTTCTGCAGTTCTTTCTGAATGGAAGTCACTCCTTTATCCACAAAACCACATGGATTGATGGCAGAGAAGGCTTGCAGATCGGTATTAACGTTAAGTGCAAGTCCATGCATTGTGACACCTCGTGAGATCTTTACACCGATTGCACATATTTTCCTTTCATTATTTCTCCCCTTGTCAAGCCAAACACCTGTTGCACCCTCAATCCTCTCCCCTTTTATCCCATAGTCTTTTAAAAGTATAATCACACTTTCCTCTAATATGGAGATATATTTCTTTACGCCAAGAGAATGTATCTCCAGATCAATGATGGGGTATAAAATCAGCTGGCCAGGCCCATGAAATGTAATATCACCCCCTCTTTCAATCCTAACCAATTCACATCCTCTTTTGGAAAGCTCTTCCTCATTTAAAAGCATGTTTGAAGCTTTCCCATGAAAACCTAATGTATAGACGGGTAAATGCTCTCCAACGAGAACAGATTCATTGAATCCTGTATCTTTGGCTCTTTTCTTTTCAATAAGTGCCTGCTGAATCTCCTTTTGACGGGTCCATTCAATTCTATAAGGGGAGATGCCAAAATCGATTACGTTCATTTGGAATCTGTTTTAATGTATATGGCGTTCTGCGTGATAACTGGACCTTACCATCGGAGCGCTTTCAATATGCTGGAACCCCTTCTCTCTGCCGATTCGGCCATATTCAGCAAAGGTGTCCGGATGAATATAATCTTTAATTGGATAATTCTCTTTCGTCGGCTGGAGATACTGGCCAATTGTCATAATCTTGCATCCGGCGGCTAAAAGATCATCCATAGTCTCAAGAATCTCCTCACGCGTTTCTCCCAGCCCTAACATGATTCCTGATTTAGTCTTGAATCCTTTGCCGGCAATATATCTGAGAACCTCAAGGGAATTATCGTATGTGGCAAAAGTGCGTACATCCGGAGTGAGCCGTCTCACCGTTTCAAGATTATGGGATATTATGTCAGGCTTCTCTTCCATCACTATATCGAGCAGCTCTTTTCTCCCTTTAAAATCAGGTATCAGGACTTCCATCGTGACACCCGGACACCTCTCATGGAGCCTTCTTATCATCATTGCCCAATGGTTTGCTCCGCAATCAGGCAAATCATCCCTATCCACAGAGGTGAGCACTACATGTTTTAACTTGAGTTCCTTGACCGATTCGGCAATATCTTCTATTTCGCGCGGATCAAGAGGCAATGGCTTGCCGGAGGTCACATTGCAGAACCTGCAATTTCGTGTGCATATATTCCCCCCTATCATAAAAGTGGCAGTTCCTGCTCCCCAGCATTCAGCCCGGTTCGGACACATGCCGCTCGAACAGATTGTATGTAAGCCTTTTTCATTAAGCAGACCCACCACCTGCTGAGTTTTAAAACCCTTAGGTAATTTTATTTTTAGCCATTCCGGTTTTCTTCGGAAATCAACTTTTTCTTTTCTTTCTGTTTTCATGGATAATTAAACCGTTTTAACCCGGTCTTGATTGAATTTGGTTCGAAGTTAATAAAAACGTTTCAGTCTTTAAAGCTTTTCTTCTAAAATATACCTATATGTAGGTATTTTTTTACCTTGCATAAAAAAATCCGGCTTTTTCATTTTAGTAATTCCATTTTTTAAAGTTAATTTTGTATAAAATTATAATGCGCATAACACTGGAATTAAATGAGATTATCAGAGCTTAAACCGGGGCAAACAGGCGTAATAACAAAAATTTTAGGACATGGTGCGTTCAGAAAGCGTGTCATGGAAATAGGATTCGTAAAAGGGCGTGAGGTAAGCGTGATTCTGAATGCGCCCTTGCAAGACCCTGTAAAATATGCACTTATGGATTACGAAGTTTCGCTCCGTCGTGCGGAAGCAGAACTTGTTGAAGTGCAATTGCTTGAAGAATGGGTAAATTCAAGGATTACTGTTGACCCTCACACTGAATTACACGAAGATCTGGAATTAAAAAACATACGTAAAGACCGTATAATAAATGTTGCCCTTATTGGAAATCCCAATTGCGGCAAGACTTCACTCTTCAATAAAGTGTCCGGTGCAAGAGAGCACGTCGGCAACTATGCCGGAGTTACTGTCGATGCCAAGGAGGGGGTAATAAAATATAAAGGCTATCTCATGAAGATTGTTGATCTTCCGGGCACATACAGCCTTTCAGCTTATTCTCCCGAAGAGCTCTACGTGATGCGTTACCTCAGGGCTGAAACTCCTGACGTAATTGTAAATGTTGTTGTGGCATCTAATCTTGAAAGGAATCTATATCTCACCACCGAGCTCATAGATATGAACCGGAGCATGGTCATTGACCTCAATATGTATGATGAGCTGGAGAAGAGTGGCGCAACCCTCAACTATAAGCTTCTTGGAAAAATGCTCGGAGTGCCGATTGTTCCAACTGTGGCCTCTTCTGGGAAAGGGATCAATGATCTTTTGGATACGGTGATTGAGGTATATGAAATGCGCAGTAAAGACACACGTCATATACACGTTTTGATGCGTCCTGAAATAGAGGAGGCTGTCACATTGCTTAAAGATGAATTTAAAAATGACCGAACCATCTCACACCATTTTTCCCCCCGCTTCTTAGCTATCAAGTTCTTGGAAAGGGATCCTGAAATTGAAGAATTGCTAAGGCCTTTCCCTTGTTATAACAAATGGTGCCAGATAAGGGAAAATCAGAATGAAAAAATCACAAAGGCACTTAACGAAGATGTGACTTCGGCAATTGCCGCCGAAAAATATGGCTTCATTCAGGGTGCTCTCGCCGAGACATTGGACGGAGGGACATCTCGAGAGGAGAAATCCACAAAGATAATTGACACTTTTGTCACAAACAAACTTTTCGGCTTCCCTATTTTCTTCGCCATAATGTGGCTGATGTTCTGGGCCACATTTGAAATTGGGTCATACCCAATGGAGTGGATTGAAAAAATAGTTGGATGGATTTCAGGAATAATTGGAGAAAAGATGGCCGATGGTCCACTTAAGGATCTGATTCTTGATGGCATAATAGGCGGTGTTGGCGGCGTTATTGTGTTCTTGCCCAACATACTTATATTATATACTTTCATCTCCTTTATGGAAGATTCGGGTTACATGGCTCGAGTGGCATTCATTATGGATAAACTTATGCACAAGATGGGGTTGCATGGAAAGTCATTCATACCTCTTGTGATGGGGTTTGGATGCAATGTGCCGGCCATTATGTCAACAAGAATTATTGAAAGCAAGTCAAGCCGTTTGATTACAATTCTGATTAACCCCTTTATGAGCTGTTCAGCCAGGATTCCCATATATGTTCTGTTGGTTGGTGCATTTTTCCCTAATTATGGAGCTTGGATATTTGTAGGCCTTTATATGTTAGGTGTAGCGGTCGCCATTCTGACGGCACGTTTGATGCGGCGTTTTTGGCTTAAAGTTGACGAAACGCCCTTCGTGATGGAACTCCCCCCCTATCGGCTTCCGACTTTTAAGGCGACTATGCGTAATATGTGGGCTAAAGCTGAGCAATATCTTAAGAAGATGGGAGGCCTGATTCTTTTTGCTTCTATTATAATCTGGGCTTTATCTTACTTCCCCCGTTATGAAGCTTCTGAAGTTCCGGAATCTTTCAAGACAGAAACTTTAGCGGAGATCTCGCCGGAACGAATCAAGGATTTGGGTGAAGAGAAAGTGGATGAACTCATTATTAATGAATATCAGCAGAGTCATTCAATTCTTGGTTACGTAGGAATGGCACTTGAACCCGTAGTGCGTCCTATGGAATTTGGCTGGAAGACATGTGTTTCTCTTCTCGCTGGAGCAGCTGCCAAGGAGGTGGTTGTTTCAACTCTCGGAGTGCTGTATATAGGTGAAGATGATGCAGAAATACTTTCCGAAAGACTTAAAACGCCCTCCGTTATAACCGGGCGAGCTCCCTTCACCGCTCCGTCGGCACTTGCTTTTATGGTTTTTGTGTTGCTCTATTTCCCATGCATTGCCACATTGGCGGCTATCTCAAGAGAAACTGGGTCATGGAAATATTCGATGTTTTCAATGTGCTATAACACGGCTTTGGCCTGGATCTGTGCTTTCATAATATTCAGGATTGCAATTCTTTTCTGACCGTATTATTAGCATATTCAAATGTAATAAAAAAGTTTGTCGTGCGATATCAATATCGCACGGCAAACTTTTTTATTACACATCAGATAAAGGCTATTCGCTTACAAGAGGCTTGAAGTCGATTGTAAGTTTCTCCTCACCATCTTTATAGGTCACATTTATTTCGCCACCTATGGTTCCCTCTGCGTTCAGGCGTAGCATAAGTTCAGCCAATTCATCCTCCAGATACTTCTGGATGGCTCTTTTCAATGGACGGGCACCAAAATTCTTGTCATATCCTTTCTCCGCAATGAAGTTTCTGGCATCATCAGATAGGGTCATCTTGAAGCCAAGCGATTCGATTCTGGAATAGAACTCCTTAAGCTCGATATCTATTATGGAGAAAATAGCCTCCTTATCAAGCTGGTCGAACATGATAATGTCGTCAACCCTATTAAGGAATTCCGGACTGAAGGCTTTGTTAAGAGCCTTTGAAATCACTCCGTGTGCCTGTTCTTTAGAGACGTTGGAAGTATTAAATCCAACCCCGCCTCCAAATTCCTTAAGCTGACGCGAACCGATGTTGCTTGTCATTATAAGGATAGTGTTCTTGAAGTCGATCTTGCGTCCCAGCGAGTCAGTGAGGCGTCCTTCATCCATCACCTGAAGAAGGAGATTGAATACATCCGGATGCGCCTTTTCAATCTCATCAAGCAACACCACGGAATAAGGATGACGTCTAACCTTCTCAGTGAGCTGGCCACCCTCCTCATATCCTACATATCCCGGAGGAGCTCCGACAAGACGCGATACAGTGAATTTTTCCATAAATTCACTCATATCCATTCTTATAAGGGCATCAGAGGAATCGAAAAGATATTCGGCAAGCTTTTTGGCAAGCAACGTCTTGCCGACACCTGTTGGTCCGAGGAACATGAATACACCAATTGGCTTATTCGGATCTTTCAAACCAATCCGGTTTCTTTGAATTGCTTTCACAGCTTTTTTGATGGCTTCATCCTGGCCTATTACAGATCCCTTCAATGTGTCACCCATCTTAATCAGGCGAGAACCCTCTGCCTGAGCAATTCTTTGAGTGGGAACTCCGGTCATCATTGCAACCACTTCCGCCACCTTATCTTCATTCACTTCTTGTCGTTCGGCATCAAGCGACTTCTCCCACTCAGCTTTAGTGGCATCGAGCTTGCTCTTTGTTTCACTCACCTTGTCGCGAAGAGAAGCGGCAAGTTCGTAATCCTGAGCCTTCGCTGCCGACAATTTCTGCTGAGTCAGATTCTCCACTTCCTTCTCCAACACCTCTATCTCTTCCGGGACAACGATGTTGGTGATATGCACGCGGCTACCAGCCTCGTCGAGGGCATCAAGTGCCTTGTCAGGGAAATTTCGGTCGCTAATGTAGCGCTCTGTAAGCGATACACACGCCTCCAATGCGCCATCGGTATAATTCACATTATGGTGATTCTCATATTTCTCCTTCACCTGCTTGAGAATTTCAAGTGTCTCCTCCGGAGAAGTCGGCTCAACCATAACTTTCTGAAATCTCCTTTCAAGCGCGCCATCCTTCTCTATGTTCTGGCGATACTCGTCAAGAGTGGTTGCGCCGATACATTGAATCTCGCCTCTGGCAAGAGCCGGTTTCAGGATATTAGCCGCATCCATATTCCCGGGAGCTCCTCCTGCTCCAACAATAGTGTGAATCTCATCGATAAATAGGATGATATCCGGATTCTTGGTGAGTTCATCAAGCACAGTCTTAATGCGCTCTTCAAACTGGCCGCGATATTTCGTGCCCGCAACCATTCCCGGCAAATCAAGACTCACAACTCTTTTGTCAAAAAGGATTCTTGACACTTTTCGCTGAACAATCCTGAGAGCAAGCCCTTCCACAATAGCAGATTTACCGACTCCAGGTTCTCCTATTAAAACAGGATTATTCTTTTTTCTGCGCGAAAGAATCTGTGCAAGGCGCTCAATCTCATTCTCACGGCCAACAACAGGATCCAGACGGCCTTCCATGGCCGCTTTGGTCATGTCATAACCGAATTTATCAAGAGCAGGGGTATCGCTTTTGGCTTTCCCTTTCTCGCCCTTTGACGTAGATGATTTGGGAAATTCCGGTTCATCATCGTCATGATCAGAAAATAGGGCATCTTCAGGGCCTTTCCCGCTACCTTTCTGAAAACCGGGGCCTGGAAAATCACCGGGGCCGATACTTTGGATAGAGATGTCAAAATTCAGATATTCCTCTTTAATATGCTTGAGAATTTCGCTATCCATTCCTCTATTATCGTGAATAAGGGCAAGTAGAATATGCTCCCCACCAATTACCTGGGAATTCATCTTGCGAGCCTCGGCCATTGCAAGCTGCAATTGGCGAACGGCACTTAAGCTAATCTTGTATTGCTGTTCGAAGAGAGTAGTTGTCTCTTCTGTTCTGTGTGGCTCATTCAGGTATTCATCAAGTTCAGCTTCAATCTTATCAATTGGAATATTAAGCTGTTTCAGAATCCTGAATGCATAGCCGTCCTGCTTATGAATGGCGGCAAGCACAAAGTGCTCACATGTAATGAAGGGAGAATTATATTTCTTCGCTTCATTATATGCCACTTCAATTATAGGACGGAACTGTTTTGAAAAATCGTTTTTCATCCAAATAAGAGTTTGAATTGTATTTTTGTCTTTATTATAACAATTGTCGTGCCAAAAAAGTATAAACCTTTCTAATTTTATTACACATGCCAGTCATTACGTGCATTCATAAATTTAAATCTTTGGTTACTTGAGAATTTAAAACAACTGTTGCTAATTATAAAAAAAATGATTAATTTTGTGTTTTGGAATCGCCATAAGATTATACAGCCAATACAGGTAAAGAGTGGACTTACAGGTGGT
>CAMWXH010000066.1 GCA_947178165.1 uncultured Porphyromonadaceae bacterium
AAACATAATTGTCTAAATTTTGGGTTATATACATTAGTAATTTCTATCGTCTGCCCGAAACGGATCAACCGGAATGCCTACACGTTGGATAACGCGGAAGCAGTCTCGGCCGTGAAAGGCAGGAAGAAATGGCCGGACATCGTGAGATGTCCGGCCATTTCATATTTCAAAGCTCCCCTTTTGCTAAAATCATCGCGAAGCTGTTTCCGCTCGCGGCTGTGCCGCAGTGCCTAAAAACTCAGCGCTTAAAGCCGCCCCAGCTCAGAGCCTCATAATCTTATTGTGCATATTGGCCATCTTAATAGCCGCCACCGCGGCCTCTGCGCCCTTATTCCCTAAACAGCCCCCGGCACGATCAAGAGCCTCCTGTTCCTTATTAACTGTCAGCACTCCGAAAATAACCGGCGTTTCCCCTTTCGCATTCAGGCGTGCGGTGCCATTGGCCACAATATCACACACATAGTCGAAGTGAGGAGTATCGCCACGTATGACACATCCAATTATTATGATTGCATCCAGATCTCGCATCTGATGAAGAGCCATCCCGGCGGCATTAACCAACTCCACAGTGCCCGGAACATCTTCAAGAAGGATACGGCTCTCATCAACTCCTGCCTTGCGCAACACATCCACCGCCCCGTCACGGAGCGCATGAGTCACCTTCGGATTCCATTCCGCAGTAAAGATTGCACATCGAAAATTCTCCTTATCCCTAATAGATGGAATCTCCAGGCTATCGCCGTTGGTATTTAATATTGTGCTCATTTATTTCTTATTATCATTTTCCTTTGCGGCCTTTTCCTTATCTTTGGCATCTGCGCCCTCTTCCGTTGAGGCCTCAGACGCATCCAGGCCATCCTTGTTTTCGGAATCGTTCTTCTTATCTTTCGAGATCCTTTTTCCAAGCCCTTTCACCCCCTTCTGAATCTTATGGAAGAAGGTCTTCCAGCCAGTCTCATGCTCGAAATCATCATCAATCATCTGGATCAGAGCCAGTATATCCTCCTCAAGTTCTATAGTCTCGAGGGCAATGGCGTATGGGAGGATGGCATTCAAGAGGCGCTTGGCACGCGGACGCATGCTCCTGACGCGCATCATTATCTTGGCCATCTCCACTGTCATCTTCACCTCCTTGCGGTTAACTCTGCCGGCACGTTTCTTAGAAAGGCGTATAGCCTCCGTATAAAACTTCATTGCGCCGCGATAATCTCCCGTAGAAGCAAGCAATTCACCCACATTCCTCAGCGAATCAACAAGCCGGTCGGTTGCGGCAAGCACACCGGCATTCACCTTGTCATATAAAGCCTCGGCATTAAGCTGCTGTTTAACCAGAAGGTCAAGCGTTTTTTTGCGACTGCGCAAGATACGGGTTGAAAGCTCCATGGCAAGCACGTGATACTTCCCGAAACGCTCCGCATCCTCCTTTATCAGGGCTTCAAGCACACGGAAAAGCACCTCTAATTCCTTCTCGCTCTGCTTGTAATCCTTCAAGGCAAAATGCACTTCGCTCAGGTCGAACAGAAGCGTGACAAGCAGAGCGCGAAACTCGCGGTTCTCGAAATCGCTGAACTCGCGCATCACGCGCAGACCCTCCACTATACGCTCCAGGGCATCGATATATCTCTCCTCTTTCATCAGCTCGCGAGCCGTTGTGCGGCAGCCCGTAACCTCACTGATGATCTCTGAATCCCTCGATCCCTTTTTTAGAAAACTGAAATCGAGCGGAATCTCTATAAATGTCTTATTTTCCATAATTTAATATACTTCCTCTTTATTTTCGCCTCCCGAGGCCTTGTGTCCCAGATAGCCTCCGTGATGGCGCTTAGCATACTCTTCGCGAGTGAATCCAATGGCTTTCATCGTGGCCACGACCAACACATCTCCCATCACAGTCATAGTGGTAGTGGAAGTTGTAGGAGTCATGCCCAACGGACAAACCTCCGGAGCGCCGCCTGTAAGCAGCACCACATCGCCAATCTTTGCAAGCAGGCTATCGCTGTTTCCCGTTATAACAATAATCGGAATGGAGGGGTTCAATATCCGCGCAAGCTCTACAAGCTCTACAATCTCGCGGGTCTTTCCCGAATTGCTGAGCAGGAGCATCAGGTCATTGCGTTGTATTATTCCCAGGTCTCCATGCTGCGCCTCCGAAGGATGCAGGAACACGGAAGGCGTGCCGGTAGAGCAGAAAGTGGTAGCGATATTCATGGCAATCTGCCCGGCCTTTCCCATTCCGGAAGTGATCAGCTTGCCGCCTCGGCGATTCACATGCTCCACTATCAGATCAACAGCCTTTCCATAACCGTCACTCACAGGGATAGACAGCACTGCCTCCGCCTCTCTCCGTAAAATATCCTCCATCAACCCCCTTAAATCCTCTTTCATCAGATTTCTCTGTTAAATAAATAGTCTTTAACTCTAATTATTAAAAATCACCATCGCGAAGCTGTTCCGTTCCAAAGCCCGGCTTTGGCCTTCTTTCACCATCGCGAAGCTGTTCCGTTCCAAAGCTCAGCTTTGGCTCTAAACCCCGGCTCTGTCTCTTTCCAAAGCCTCTCGCCAATCCGCAGGAATTTCCATAGCCTTGCCGGTCGAAGGATCGAAAGAGACCATCACAGTCTCACAGGCTGATTTAAGCATCCCGCTCTTTTTTTCGCGAATGGCCTGCAGGAGCTTGAAGCTCTTCTCCCCTATCGATTCGCATCGGGTCAGCACTTCAATTTCCTCACCAAAAAAAATGGGAGCCAGAAAAGCACAATCCACGTTAGCAATCACGCTCTCCACATGCTTCCAATCTATGCGCCGACCGAGAAGATCACTGAAATAATGAGCCTTCCCGGTGTCATAGAAAGTCATATAGACGGTATTATTGACATGCCCCAGCACATCAACATCGCTGAAACGTATTTGCAGGTCACATTTATGATGAAAGCCGCTTAGTTCCGGCAGTCTATCAGGATTCATATCTTATTTTTATTTAAATCTAATCATTTTAATAACTTCCTTCCCCAGCCGGCTGTTGATGGCCTCGATTATGCCGGAACGCCGCATATTCAGCTCCTGCCTTAACACCGCGCTATCCACATAGACCACCATCACCCCGCAGCTCACCCTGGGGCGCGACATGCGCCGGGCCATATTCTCCCCCATCAGCTGGGGCCACAGGTCGATGGCCTTGCATTCATCGAGACGGCCTGTCATATTCGACTCCTGGATTGTGAGCCTCAACACATCTCCTATCGATTCCGGTTCGGTGCGTTTCATACAATTCCAAATTCTCCATCCTTGACTTCAAAGAGGCGGCTCTCTGAGCGTATTGAAGATATTGTTTCATCAAGGTGCTCACGGTTGGTATCGGTTATGAAAATCTGGCCGAATCCACCCTCTCCGCTCACTGCCTCCATGATCCTTCCCACACGTCTCGAATCAAGCTTATCGAATATGTCGTCGAGCAACAAGATGGGCGTCTGCTTCCCTGATTGCTTGAGATAGTCAAATATGGCGAACTTCAGGGCGATAGTGAAGCTCTTCACCTGACCCTGACTGCCCAGGCGGCGCATGCTGTAATCGCCGAGGCCAGTCTGCAAATCATCGCGATGGATCCCCTGCGACGTGAAACCAAGCACCACATCTTTCTGCCGGGATGCGTTAAGAGCCTCCTGCATTGAATAGTCATTCAACACGCTTTTATATTTTATCGAAGCCCGCTCCGCATCGCCTGAAATCATCGAATAGTAGCGTTCGAAGGCCGGGCGTATCTCCTCCGTCCATTTTTTCCGCGAGGAATGTATCTCGGCCGCCGCCACGCATAAGCCCGACTCTATCGATTCATAAAGCAATGCATCCCTAACGCCTGCTCGCAGCATCTTGTTTCGCGACTCAAGAGAACGGTTATATTTTATAAGCCACGCCAAATAGAGCGGATCGGCCTGTGAAATAACCATATCCACCAACCGCCGCCTGTTCTCTCCGCTCCCGCTTACAATCTCGCTATCCGATGGAAGCACCGACACTATGGGAAACTTGCCGATATGCTCCGAAATGCGCGCATATTCTTTCCCATTGCGTTTCAATGTTTTCCCTTTCCCCTTAATAATTCCGCAACTCACATTCTCATCACCGCCAGAATCGGTGAGGTAATCACCCTTCACCATCAGCATCTCCTCCCCGTGCCTGATCAAGGCGGCCTCCGGAAGGGAATGCATCGGGCGCGACATACTGAGGAAATAGACCGCTTCAAGGAGATTGCTCTTCCCCATGCCGTTCATTCCCAAGAAACAGTTCACTCCCGGAGAGAACTCAAGCCGAGCCTCCGGAATGTTCTTGAAATTCAATATGTCTATCCTATTAAGTTGCACCTAACTATACATTAAATTCTGCTCTGCCTATCACGCCTAAAATAGCCTAAAATGCCTAATCCGCATAAAACAGCCTATTCTTTCTCGCCGTATGCAAGGTCTCCGGCATCGCCTAAGCCAGGCACTATATAGCTATGAGAATTGATCTCCGGGTCGATGGCCCCGCACCAAACAGTGGTCCGGTCGGCAGGGAAATGCTGGCACACATATTCCACGCTCTGACGGGAAGCTATCACCGAGGCAACGTGAATCTTTGCCGGCATCCCCTTGCTTAGCAACGCACGGTAAGCGAGTTCCATTGAAGAACCGGTTGCAAGCATAGGATCCACAAGAATAAGCGTTTTCCCCTCTATCGACGGAGAGGCCAGATATTCCACAAGCACATCGAAGGAATCACCTTTCTCTTTATATTTGCGGTAGGCGCTCACAAAAGCATTCTCCGCACGGTCAAAGAAATTAAGGAACCCGTGATGGAACGGCAGCCCGGCCCTGAGGATCGTGCCCAATACTATCTTATCAGCCGGTTCACGGCAGATTGCCTTTGCCAGCGGAGTCTCAACCTCCGTTTCCTTATAGTCGAGACGCTTGGAGATTTCGTATGCCATGATCTCGCCGATGCGGTCAAGATTGGTGCGGAAGCGCAACGGATCATGCTGAATCCTTGTATCGCGCAATTCCATCATATAACGGTTAACAAGACTCGGTGTCTCATCAAAATTTATTACCTCTATTCCGTTCATAATTTGAGTTTTTTCATTTCGATTTCCCCTGCATCTCATCCCACAAAGCAAATATAGTGTTTTTCCCTCTATCTGCAAAATAAAAGTTCGATGATTTCGCAGTCGCGCATATCGGTGCCATCGACAGTAAGGCGTATGAGGGTGCGAGCCTTGTGCCATCCCTGCTGGCCGGCCGCTCCGGGGTTGACATGCAGAAGGTCAAGCTCCTTGTCATAAATCACTTTAAGGATATGACTGTGGCCGCATACCATCAGATTTATCTTCTCCTCTTTCAGAAGCCGCTTCATTCCGGGAGCCCAGCGCCCGGGATAGCCTCCGATATGCGTGAGGAGCACCTTCACGCCCTCCACTTCAAATATCTCAAGTTCTTTGCATTTCCTCTTCACCATCCCGTGGTCGATATTTCCGCTCACCGCTCGAACCACCGGAACAATCTCCTTCAGTTTCTCTATGATTTCATAATGGCCTATGTCGCCGGCATGCCACACTTCATCGCATCCTGCAAAATGAGCCGCATAACGGTCATCCCAATATCCATGCGTATCGCTCAGTATCCCGATCTTTTTCATAATCCAAGCATCTTTTTCGCCACATCTTTATCTCTGCCGATCTGCTCCTTCAGGGCCGACAGCGAATCGAACCTCTCTTCATCCCTTATCCTGTCGGCAAACGAGAGGGTTACCTTCTTACCGTAAAGGTCTCCTTCAAAACCTATCACGTGAGCCTCTACCGTCACCGGGCTTCCGCTCGCGATGGTGGGATTATCACCTATGTTCACCACCGCCGGCATGCCGTTGAGGCGAGCCGCGTACACCCCCTTCAGGGGAAGCAGCAAATTATGGCTCGGCTTGATGTTCGCGGTCGGGAAGCCGAGGGTGCGTCCTAAATGGCGTCCGTTCACTACCTCCCCTTTCAACGTATATTCCCTCCCTAAAAGGTCGGCGGCCGCCTTCACATGTCCCCCTTCCAACGCACGGCGTATAAAAGTGGAGCATACTCCCGGCAATTCCCGGGCTGTCTCGACAGTCAAGCCGGTCTCCTCTCCCAGACGCAGGTAATCAGATGGTGCGAGATGTCGTCCATCGCTCCCGAATTTGTTGTCATAACCTGTAATCAGGGCCTTGGCGCCATACCGGTCGCGTAAGACCTCCATCCACTCCTTTGCGGTGAGCGAGCATACTTCGGGGGTGAAAGCCACCTCCTCCACCTCCACGCCGGCCGACCTTATAAGTTCATCGCGCTCTTCCCGGCTTTGGAGCAGCTTCGGGGCTCGCTCGGGAGCCACAATTTCCAGAGGATGACGGTCAAATGTAATTACAAGCGGCTGCAGCCCGTGAGATGCGGCATATTCTTTCAAAGTCCGAAGCACCTCCCTGTGGCCGCGATGAACCCCATCGAAGGTTCCGACTGTCACTACTTTTCCATTTCCATCGGCGTTTTTTTTCATGCTTTTCCCAAATATTTTGGCAAAATTAATAAATAATGCTTAAATTTGCAGATAATCAAAACCCAAATAGATAATCAAAATCTTCAACCGATAATCCAAAAAAATAAATATATGAGCCAGATTAAATCAGTTGGCATTCTCACCTCCGGAGGCGATGCTCCCGGCATGAATGCCGCCATCCGCGCCGTGACCCGCGCCGGCATTTTCGCAGGTTTCAAAGTGTTCGGTATATACAGAGGTTACCGTGGCCTCATAACAGATGAAATCGAGGAATTTTCAACCCAGAATGTATCCAACATCATACAGCGTGGCGGAACAATACTCAAAACGGCACGCTGCAAGGAATTTCAGACTCCCGAAGGACGCCAGTGCGCCTACGACGTGATGAAACGCCGTGGCATAGACGCTCTCGTTGTGATAGGCGGTGACGGTTCGCTAACCGGTGCCCGCATTTTCGCAAATGAATTCAATATTCCTATCATCGGCCTCCCCGGAACTATCGACAACGACCTTTACGGCACCGACACCACCATCGGCTACGACACTGCCCTCAACACCATCATGGACTGCGTCGATAAGATTCGCGACACCGCGACCTCCCACGAGCGCCTCTTCTTCATTGAGGTGATGGGACGCGATGCCGGCTTCCTTGCTCTCAACGGAGCGATTGCCGCCGGGGCCGAAGCAGCCATCATCCCTGAGATTTCAACACAGGTGGACCAGCTTTCCGAGCTCATCCAGAACGGTTTCCGCAAATCGAAGAACTCATCTATAGTGCTTGTGGCAGAATCGCCAATCACCGGTGGAGCGATGGGGCTCGCGCAGCGTGTCAAGGAGGAATATCCCGGCTATGATGTGCGCGTATCAATCCTCGGTCACCTCCAGCGAGGCGGTTCCCCGACAGCCCACGACCGTATCCTTGCATCGCGCATGGGCGCCGCCGCAATCGATGCCCTCCTCGACGACCAGCGCAGCGTAATGATCGGTGTCAAGAACGACGAGATTGTGAATGTGCCCTTCACAAAAGCAATCAAGAACGACAAGCCGATCAATCAGCAACTCATCTCCACTCTCCGCCGACTTTCAATCTAATAGGCCGGGATAGGCTTTTTGGGCGGAATAGGCTGGATAGGCGAAGTAGGCATTATAGGCGAAATAGGCTTTTTAGGACTTAATAGGCAAGATAGGCATTTTAGGCATTGTAGGAATGCCTAAAATGCCTATCCTGTGGCGGGAGCCTCCGAGCTTCCGCAAAATGAAGCGGGGTTCAATCCCCCGCTTCATTTTCAGCCCATCCCCGCATACCCCTGAAAAAAATTAGCAAATTAATTTTGCAATTCCAAAATCTTTTCCTAACTTTGTAATCGAAACAAGGGCGAATACCAGAGTGGCCAAATGGGGCAGACTGTAAATCTGCTGGTTTATACCTTCGGTGGTTCGAATCCATCTTCGCCCACTCAGACTAACACTTACAACATCAGAAACGCATACGAAAAAGGAATCCGGCCGGATTCCTTTTTTTCGCTTTAGACAGTTACGTGGTAAGTAGAATAGGCGAGATAGGCAATGCAGGCAGTTTAGGCGATATGGGCTAAAAATGAAGCGGGGCATTGAGCCCCGTTTCATTTTGCGGAAGCTCGGAGGCTCCCGCCACGACAGATGCCAATTCCAGCGATAATGCCTATCCCGCCCAAATCGCCTACTTCGCCTATAATGTAATGCCCACCTTGCCTATAATGCCTACCTTGCCTATCCAAATAAAAATTGCATGGGGTCAATCCCCATGCAATTTTTTCATCGAAGCGTCAGAAGGTAGTGGATGTGGTCTCTTTCGGAGGTGAGGGTGAGGGAGCATACTCACGTATGTGACCGAACCCGAATCCTTCGAAAGAGGCCGCAGACGCTGCCTTATCACGCTTCGAAAAACCTCGAAAATCATGCTTCGAGTTTCACAGAAGCCTCACGTATCCTGCGCATAGCCTCCCGAATATTCTCATCCGACGTGGCATAGCTCAAACGCAGGTAGCCCGGCGCGCAGAACGCCCCTCCATCCACCGTAGCCACATGAGCCTCTTCGAGAAGATACATCACATAGTCGGCAGAAGTTTCTATCACCTTATCCCCGATCTTCTTCCCTATATAATAGCTCACCTCCGGGAAAAGATAAAACGCTCCCTGAGGTTCATTTACAATCCAGCCTGGAATCTCCTTCGCCAGCGAGACAATAAGGTCGCGGCGGCGTTCAAACGCCACGCGCATATCTTCAACACACTGCTGCGGCCCGTTATATGCAGCCTCGGCAGCCTTCTGTGCAATAGAAGATGCACCGGAAGTATATTGGCCCTGCAGCTTGCTTATAGCCTTCGCAATCGGAAGGGGCGCCGCAACATAGCCTATGCGCCACCCGGTCATGGCGTAAGCCTTTGACACTCCATTCACGATTATCACGCGGTCGCGCACACCCTCAAATTCATACAGAGAGTGAATTTTATCCTTACCAATGAAATTGATGTGTTCATAGATTTCATCGGAAAGAATGAGAATATCCGGATATTTTGCAAGGACATCAGCGAGGCCCTTCAGCTCTTCGTAGCTATATATGCTGCCCGTAGGGTTCGACGGAGAATTAAGCATGATCATCCGTGTCTTGTCGGTTATCGCGGCCTCAAGCTGCGCGGGGGTGATCTTGAAATCCTGATCCACGCCGGCATGCACCGTCACCACCTTCCCTTCAGCAAGCTTAACCATCTCCACATAGCTCACCCATGCCGGCACCGGGATGATAACCTCATCGCCCGGATTGATGGTGGCAAGGATGGCATTGGTCAGCTCCTGCTTCGCGCCGTTACCCACCACTATCTGGGCAGGGGTGAAGTCCATATTGTTCTCCCTCTTCAGCTTAGCGCAAACAGCCTCACGCAGCGACATATATCCGGCAACCGCCGTGTAGCGTGAATAATTTTCATCGATAGCCCTCTTGGCGGCCTCCTTGATGAAATCGGGAGTATCGAAATCGGGTTCACCCACCGACATGTTGATCACATCAATTCCGGCGGCCTTCAGCTCACCGCTCTTCTGCGACATTGCCAGCGTGGCCGACACCGCAAGATTATTGACTCTGTCTGAAATCTGTATCATATTTCTAATATTTATCTGCGAAAATAGCTATTTTAACTTTCCGTTCCAAATATTTTAATTAATTTTACCCCCAAATCATTTTTTATACCCACTTTCCCTCCTCTTTTTCTTAAATAACCGTATTATGAAAAATAGCTTTATCCAAATCCGCTCCATCACTGCCTACTTTGCAGCGATCGCCATAGTCATCACCTCGCTCCTCACCTCCTGCTCGGGCAACAATGCCGATGTGAGCGAACTTCTCGCTACTGTTCCCGCTGACGCCACAGCCGTAATTGCCGTGAATGTAAAGAGTCTTGTGGAAAAATCCGGATCGAAGATCGATGGGTCAAAGATCGTTCCGGGCGACGATATAAAGCAGTTCCTGAAAAACAATGCCTCCACGCCCGATGAGAAAAGGATCATACGCAACATCCTCGACGGCGAGTCCGGGATTGATCCAACCGTGGCGGTGATCTTCCTTGAAGGCACCGAGTTATATTTCACCGGCTTCCTTGCTAATCCGGATAAATTCAAGGAGTTTATGGCCAAGGAATATGAGGGCTCTTTCTCCGAGTCAAACGGCATATCCACCCTCTCCAACGTGGCTCTAAAAGGGAACCAGTTCTGGATAAACAATTCCAAGACGCGCAACGATATCGATCCCGAGCAGATCACCCGTTTCCTCGCTCTCGACGATAAGCTGTCGTTCCTCTCCAACTCTTATTCAAAGAAGCTTTCAGATTTCAGCAACGACATCGACGGCTGGGGAAACCTCTCTTCTTTATATAATGCCTCAGACATGTCCTTTCAGGAGAAAGCAATGGCCGGGCTTGCCCTCGCCGGACTCTTCTCCGATGCACAGGATATATCTTTCCACGCGAATTTTGAAAAAGGGAAGCTCGTGACCGGACTCAACATCCTCAATTCAAAAGGGATGCCCGCTCAGTTCAACCTTCCCACCGACCGCATTGATGTCGGGATGGTGAAGAACCTCTCCGAATCGGGCGATATCATTGGGGCAATGGCTATCTCTCCCAAACTCGTGGAGCAGCTTCAGAACGATTTCGGCGACAAGAATATCCCGGGATTAGGGATGCTGATGCCGGCCCTTTCTGCTCTCGACGGCACATGCGTGGTGGAAGGCGGCGAGAATGGATTCAAGGGGGCCTTCTCCACAAAAGGGGATGCTACCGCCGCCCTCTCCGACCTTCTCTCCCAGCTGTCGAAAACAACCGTGACTAAAGACGGTAAGTTCCTGCGCTTCCAGCAGGGCGATGTCAAAGGGAAAATCCTCAATGCCGATGTTGCCGACCGCTTCAAGGGCGCCATGATAGCCGCCGTGGTTTCCGACAAGATGAATAGCCGCGAAGAACTGAAAGGGATGCCCCTGCAGGATGTGTTCATGGCTCTCATCCCGGCCGACGGATCAATGCTGCTCGAAGTGACCGTCAATTCCACTAATGCAAAAGAGAATTTTCTCCTCACATTCATAAAGGCTAAATAGGAATTGCCTATAATGCCCACCCCTCCTAAAAAAGAAAAAGAAAAAATGATCACAACCATATCAATCGAACACGCGCTTCCGCGCGTGTTCGTTTCCGAAAAAATACCTGCCTCCGACGTGTGGCAGACCTCCCTTAAGCTCCGACGAGGTGAAAAATACCTTATCGAGGCTGCAAGCGGCGGAGGAAAATCCTCCCTCTGCGCCTATATTTTCGGATCCCGCACCGACTATGAGGGACGCATCCTCTTCGACAGCGTTGACGTGGCTTCGTTCAATATTGATAAATGGCAGGAGATCAGGCGCCGCCACATAGCCTACCTTCCGCAGGAATTGTCCCTCTTCCCCGAGCTCACTGCATGGGAGAACATACAGCTGAAAAACCGGCTCACCTCCCACGTCCCCGATTCTCGCATTGAGGAATGGATGGAGATGATAGGCATTGCCGGCCGCCGCGACTATCCTTGCGGACGGATGTCGATCGGACAGCAGCAACGAGTGGCAATAATAAGGAGTATCTGCCAGCCTTTCGATTTCATTTTGCTCGACGAACCTGTCTCTCATCTTGACGAGGAGAATAACCGCATCGCGGCGCGCATGATTGCCGAAGAGGCGGCGCGCCAAGGGGCGGCCATCGTCTCAACATCTGTCGGCAATCCTCTCCTCCTGCCCGATCCTATCAAGCTTAGCTTATGATAATCTATCAGCTGAAACTTAGCTTATGACAAGCTAAAAGAATTAGTGTTATATTTGTAACCGTGCGCGAACCTTGGTTCGTCGATAAAACTTCCGAAATGTCTTTCATCTCACGCCTGTTAAGAAAAAATATATCACCGGCTCGAATAGCCGGATTCATCCTCTCCAACTTCATCGGCTTGGCTATTGTGCTTGGCGGCCTGATTTTCTATCTTGATGCACGCTCCATCTGGGATTCTGAAGATAGCTTCATACGTTCCGATTATCTTGTAATCAACAAGAAAGTCACTTCAGAAAACACCCTTAAAGGGGCCTCCTCCTTCTCCGAGAATGAATTCAAGGAGATTCTCAACCAGCCATGGGTGAGGAAAGCCGCTCCCTTCACCGCGGCTTCCTACCGTGTGCGCGCCTCTTTGAATCAAGGAGGACGGGGAATGTCAACAGCCATGTTCTTCGAATCCATCCCCGATGAATATGTCGATGTGCCTAAATCGCAATGGAGCTGGAAGGAGGGTTCCGATGAAGTGCCGCTTATAATCTCAAAAGACTATCTTACACTCTATAACTTCGGTTTCGCATCTGCCGCCGGGCTTCCGCAGATGTCGGAAGGCCTCATGAGTGGCATCCCCCTCGCCATCACCATCTCCGATGAAGATGGCAATAATGCCATACGGCTCAACGGGCGAGTGGCCGGTTATTCCAACCGTCTCAATACCATCCTTGTGCCACAAAATTTTATGGATTGGAGCAACCGAATGCTGGCGGAAAATTCAGACTGGTCGGACAGGTCTCACCAATCCGACAATTCTAAAATTTCCAACCCGGCCCGAATCATAATTGATGTCAATAGTCCGGGCGACGTTGCCATCAACGACTTCCTCGCCTCGCACGACTATGAAGTGGCCGGCGACAAGACAGCCGCCTCCGCCTCATTCCTCCTTAAGCTCGTTGTAGGCATAGTGCTGGCCATCGGAGGAGTGATAACAGTGCTGTCGCTCTTTATCTTGATGCTCTCCGTGTCGTTGCTGATGGAGAAGAACCGCGACAAGCTGCATTCCCTCCTGATGCTTGGCTATCCGCTTGGAAAAGTCGGAGCGCCCTACTGCCGCATCGTGATCACTGCCTCTGCAGCAGCCGGCATCCTTGCATTCATAGCCTCCGCTCTCCTGCGCAACGCCTACCTCGAACCTCTTCGCGGACTCGGCGCCGGCACAGGCTCACTCTGGCCCGTGATAATCCTGGACCTCATCCTCACCGCCATCATCATCCTCTTCAATATATTGGCGGTAAGGAAGAAAGTGAAAGCTTCGTGGCGGATTTCAAGATAGGCCTATCTTGCCTATCCTCCCAAAGTGTTAAAATTGTTAATTAACATTGTTAAAATAGCTTTATATTTCTTAAAATCGCTCTTATTCCTTACCTTTGTAGTTGCTAAAACGCACTATACGGTTTCTCCTCCCTCCCTGTAGCGTTCCGGCAAGCGAAGCTGCCGGTTAACCCATAGCAACCTCTCTCCGTAAAAAGATTGAAACATACCGCGTTAGGCTTTATATACATTTGGAACTAAACCTTAAAATGACCGTAATGACTCAGTTTCCCGCAAGCTGACCAATTTGACAATTTCACACAGGTTCGGATTTATATCCGGCCCGATTCGGTGTGTATAACCCGGAATGACGGTCCCCTTCATTGCAAGAGGAGAGGGCCGGCGTTCGACCATAGAACGAGAGAATTATTAACTTAACTAAATTGTATAACTTAATTTCATTCTTGCATGAAGAACATCTGTTTTCAGCTGAATCGGAAGCTATGGGTCACCATGATAGCTCTCTTGGTGCTCGCGCTTCCCGGCTTCGCGCAAAAGATCACCGTCCACGGACACGTGGCCGATGAAGCGGGCGAAGACCTGATCGGTGCCTCCATTATGGAAAAAGGCACCTCAAACGGTACGTCAGCCGACATCGAAGGTAACTTCACTCTGACCGTGGCTCCTAACGCTACGCTCGTTGTGTCTTACGTGGGTTACGACCCCATGGAAGTTCCCGTTAACGGCCGTACTCAAATCAACGTCGTGATGAAAGAGAACTCTACGATGCTCGCCGAGACGGTGGTGATCGGTTACGGTTCTGTGAAGAAATCCGACGCCACCGGTTCTGTTGCTATCGTCACTCCCGACGATGTTGACGCCGGTATCTCTACCTCAGCTCAGGACCTCCTCGTGGGTGCATCTCCCGGTGTGGTTGTAACAACCAATGGTGGTGATCCTACAGGTAACGCTAACATCCGTATCCGTGGTGGTTCCTCACTCTCTGCTTCCAACGACCCGTTGATCGTTATCGACGGTGTGCCTCAGAGCAACCAGAGCAACGGTTCAGGTGCTAACGCCCTCACAATGCTCAATCCCCAGAACATCGAGAGCATGACTATCCTTAAGGATGCTTCCGCAACTGCAATTTACGGTTCTCGTGCATCTAATGGTGTGATCATCATCACAACCAAGAAGGGTAAGAGTGGTCGTCCGCAGGTGAACTTCGCTGCCAACTTCCACGTTAACACTGCCCGCAAGACTCTCAAGATGATGAAGACTGCTGAGTACGTGGATCTTATCGAGAAGTATGGTAACGACCGTGCCAAAGGGTTCCTCTATGCTAATCCCGTTAACCCCGAACTCGGCACTGAGGAAGGTTCAGCATTCAACCTTTATGACACAGACTGGCAGAAAGAGGTTCTCCGCACTGCTTTCTCTCACGACTACTCTTTGAGCGTCGGCGGTTCTGCAGGTTGGCTCCCCTATCGCGTCAATGCTTCTTACACTGACAACCAGGGTATCATCAAGACCTCTTCAATGCAGCGTGCAACTGTTGGCTTCAACCTTAACCCCAAATTCCTCCAAGACCATCTTTCTGTTCAATTAAATGCTCAAGGCTCTTGGATCCGCACAAGCAACGCCGCAGGCGTTATGGGTGGTGCAGTAGGTATGGCTCCTGTATATCCTGTATATTCTAATTATGATATGGCATCTGCTGACATGCCTATGATCTACAATGGATATTACAACATTCTTCAGACCACAGGTAAGCCTGAGGAGAATGCTTCAGAGAACCCGCTTCAGCTCCTTATGGATCAGAAGACTATCGGTAAGACTCTTAACTCCACCGGTAACATAGCTATCGACTATTCTCTCCACTGGCTCCCGGAGTTGCACTTCAACCTCAACCTCGGTTATCAGGTATCCAAAAACGACCGTAACGGAGAAGTAAATCAGAACTCCATCATGGCATGGAGAAGCAACTATAAGGATGGTGCCGGAACAAAAAGTTCGTGGTATGAGCTTCAGCGCAACACCAACCTCTCTTTCTTCATCAACTATAAGAAGGAGTTCGAGGCTGCAAAATCTAACCTCGACGTGACTCTCGGTTACGACTGGCAGCGTTTCGACTATCACGGCCACAGTGATAATATCCTGAACACACTCGGTTATGAATTTGAATATTCCGGTGGCTCTTTCGCTATCACTCCTGATCCTGAAACAGCATCACATGTAGGACATGCATACGAGAATGCACCGATGTCTCGCTGGGGAAATATCAACCAGCTCGTTTCATTCTTCGGTCGTATCAACTACATCTTCGATGATACTTATCTTTTGACTTTCACTCTTCGTGATGACGGTTCTTCACGTTTCTCCAAGGACAACCGTTGGGGTCTCTTCCCCGCTCTTGCTCTCGGTTGGAAGATCAACAACATGAGCTTCATGCAGCCCGCTTCCGGTTGGTTGAACGACTTCAAGCTCCGTCTCGGTTGGGGTGAAACAGGTCAGCAGGATATAGGCCAAAACTTTGGTTACCTTCCAATATACACTGACTCCTATCAGTTAGGTTTCCAATATCTTAATCCCAATGGTTCAGGTCAGTGGATCAACCCACTCTTCCCGCAGTCATTTAATCCCGACCTCAAGTGGGAGACTACCACAACTTGGAACGTGGGTATCGACATGGGCTTCTTGAACAACCGCATCACTCTTGCCGCTGACTGGTATCTTCGCAAGACCCGCGATCTTCTTTCTAATGTTCCTACTGCTACTTCTAATACTTCAAACTACCAGTGGCGTAACATCGGTAACATGGAGAACATCGGTGTCGAGGTTACTGTAGGTGCTAAGCCTGTTGTTACAGACGACTTCACTTGGAACACAAGCGTTAACGTTTCCTGGAACAAGAACAAGATCACCAAGCTTCAGGGTGAAGGCTTGAACTCAGCTATCTCAGCTATCGGCCTTCCTTCAGGAACAGGTGGTAACCTCGGTTGGCACATCGTTGGTCAGCCTGCATTCACCTTCATGGTTTACGAACAGGTTTATGATTCAAACGGTGATCCTCTCGAAAACCAGTATGTTGACCAGAACCAGGATGGTGTAATCAACGACCAAGACCTCATCATGTACCACTCCAAGGATCCTAAGGTAACTCTTACTTGGAATAACAACTTCTCTTGGAAGAACTGGGATCTCGGTTTCTCACTCCGTGCAAACATCGGCAACTACGTTTATAATAACCTCAAATACTCTAACTCACGAGTATATAACGTATCAGCGGCTCAATACCAGCTTGGCAACCTCCTCGCCGACACTCCGCTCTTCTTGAAAGCCTCAAGCGCACAGTTGCTTCCGCTTTCAAGCTATTTCGTAGAGAATGCTTCATTCCTCCGCTGCGATAATATCACCCTTGGCTATACATTCCAGGATATCTTCAAAGGCAACGGCATGCTTCGCATATTCGCGGCAGTTCAGAACCCATTCGTGATCACTACCTTCTCCGGTATCGATCCTGAAGAGTTCGGCGGTGTTCAGAGCGATCCCTATCCGCGTCCTATCACTACATCTCTCGGTGTTGTGCTTACATTCTAATCTTTCTAACCTAAAAGAATAGAACATCAATATGAAAACATTCAATAAAATATTTTTAAGCTTAGGTGTTG
>CAMWXH010000067.1 GCA_947178165.1 uncultured Porphyromonadaceae bacterium
GGCTCGAACTTCTGATAATGGGACATATGTAAAAAAAATAACCTCTATATAGTTTAAAAGCTATAAGGAGGTTAAAGTCTTTTACATACTTATATCAACATTAACACTTTCCCAATCGTCAACATCGGGTATGAATCCACTTCCTTCAGTCACAGGTTCAGGGAGCGACAGGCCTTTCACGATTATATGCACATGTTTGGGGTCTTTGGCATCATACACCTGATTGGAGACATCAAATGAGTAAAAGTATTTGTTTCCATCCTCCAAAACTGCATATAAACCTAATTTGTGAGGATTCTGTGTTTTGGGGGACTCTCCAAATGTCAAAAACTCACCATGAAGTGACTTGTTTGTTTCATCTTTAACCATAATGAATGGGAGAGTATGGCGTGTATCGGTCGCTTCTCCGCGGCCTTGCATATACCCGCCGGCCATCCCTGAAAGGGTTGCATCGGTGGCCGAGCCTTCAATTGAGGATATGTTTGCAACGTCAATTATGTCAACTGTGTAATGACATATCAGCTCTTCCGGATAAAACACAAGGGTTTTGGAACGCTCTCCTCTTCGAAGCGACATGCCATCGTTGCGCGCACTCCATATCATTCCGGGAGCTTCAACCATCGTTTCCTCCTCTGCCTCGCGTGCCCTCGGCAAAGCCCTGGTCCTTAATCCTGAGGTTGGCAAGGAGACAGCTTCTCGGGTATAGATCTCAAAGGTCTCGATATCCTCAGAATTGCGGAAGTGGGCCCAATCTGTGTTGTCAGAGCTGAATGCCAGTCCTGAGAATCCTCCGTATGGAATCCTGACAGTTCCGCCGCGGTTGTTGGCAAAGTCATATCTCAGCGTTGAATCAGGCGATTCCGAGGGGTCATAGAAGAGATAGAGAGCCATTGAGGCCGGGTTCGCCTCAGGTGATTTCTGCCAGTCGAACACTACATTCACTTCCTGCATCGGTATATCTTCAAAATCAATATCCTTATGCCGGCATGATGAAAACAATCCTGAAATCATAAGGACTAACAAAATTGTTAATGGCGTTTTTTTATAGCAGAACCTGATGTTTTTTTTCATTGTTAACCTGAGATTTTTCATTTCTCACCTCCTTTCTTGGAAAGATTGCAGTTGCCGGGTCCAATTAGCCATACGAGCGAAACCTCAGCCTTGGTAGGGCCAAACCAGTTTATCTTATGGGTTGATTGCCACAGGTATCGACCGTTATCAGGTATATATTTTATATATTTGCCACCCATATAACCAATCCCTATAGTAAAATCAATGTTCAGCCTTTTGGCAACCGGAAGGGAGTAGCCATATTCTATGCCGGCCATTCGCAGAGAACGGTTCCAAAGCGTTTCGTGAGGCAAGCCTCCCATATATCCTGTGCCTCCAAATTCAAAGTCGTAGGTGAAGATTCCCCCATACACACCTATGTGATGGCCGGTGAGAGGTTTCTCCAAAGCTTTTTTTCCAAACCACCATCTTACTGCAATATCGCCTCCGTATGCCCTCCAATAATGATGAGTCCTGTCAGTGTCCCACCATCCGTAGGTCCAATTGGCAACAGCAGAGAAATTTTTCCCAAGGTAAAACTCTGCGCTCAGCGATGGCAACGCCAACGCATCATAAAGCATATTGGTCTTCAGAGCCATGTAGAAATTCCTTTTTTTCTTCGGGAGAGTTTCTATCATGTCATAACGTGGGATTATGATATTTGCATCAATAAAAGGGTTATCGATAGTGAGTGCAGGGCCTTCTATGTCGGCATTATATGATGGCAGGGCATAATAGCTTAAATAGACCCTTGATGCCCTGAGAGAGGGGAAGGTGTTATAATAGAGGTATCGGTAGGGTATGCCTCCTTTTAATTCTTTTAAACTATTCAGGAAATCATCAGCTTCCCGTTCGCCATTCTCTCCTGACAGCTTCGCATTTATCTCTTTAAGAAGTGTGATTGTTTCCGATTTATAGGGCACATTTGGATCACTTTCCACACATTCAAGCAGGCTTTGCCAGTCGCGTCCCACAAATGAGAGCTCAATGGCAGGCTTCTCCTCTTGACTCTCGCAAGGTAAAAGCGAGAGAATCTTTTCAGCCCTCTTGTCTGATAGATTATTATTAAGATGCACGCTTCCTTCGGGCGACGCGCCACCGATAATTTGAATATTGCGCAATTTTGTGCCTTCAGGACTGAATATGGAATCAAGCCGGGAAAGGGCTGTGGAATTGCCTCGCAGTGTAGGGTCTATTTCAGAATGACCTTGATGAAACAGAATCTTTATCGTATCGGTTTTCTCCACGGCATAAAGCGTAGAGAAGGATAGGGAAAGGGTCAATATGGAGATAATAGTGGTTTTCATAGTCTATAGCTAAAGCTTACATTAATATAACGTATGGGAGATTTAAAGGTTGAGATTTAATAGAAAAGAGTATTGCAGTGAGAGAAAAAATGATTACATTTGCGTAAACAACATAAATGATGACCGAATGGATTCTATAAAACCGATTATCACTCACTTTACAGATGATGATCTGTATAAATTTACAATGTGTTGTGCGGTGATTGACAATTATCCTCGTACGCAGGTGAAATACCGCTTTAATGACCGTGACAACACTGTCTATCCAAAAGGATTTGCTGAAGAACTCAGAAGGCAGATTGCGTTTCTTGAAGATCTTCGTATCACGGATGAGGAGATAACATTTATGCAGAGGAAGTGCAGTTTCATTCCAGATTGGTTTTACAGTTTCCTTAAGGGCTTCCGGTATTCACGTGATTGGGTTACTGTGGAGCAGGATGCCGAGGGTCATCTGAGTGTGGAATTCAAGGGATGCTGGAGCAATACCATACTTCTTGAGGTGAAGGTGCTTGCAATCATATCGGAATTATATTACATAATGACAGGGGAGTCGGGCGCCTTCGATTGCGAGGAGTATTATGGGCGGTCGTGGGAAAAATCCAGACGCATGATTGAGGGCGGATGTATTTTCAGCGATTTCGGAACGCGACGCCGTGCCTCGTTTAAGGTTCAGGACACTGTGGTGCGTGCCATGAAAGAATGCAATGACTCGATAGGTGGCCCGGGAAGATTCATTGGCACGAGCAATGTCTATTTTGCTATGAAATATGACCTCACTCCTATAGGCACGATGGCTCACGAGTTGATTTGCGCAATCGCCGGGATGTATGGCCCGCAGATGGCAAACCATATTGCAATGAAGACTTGGTCAAGAACATATCGGGGGGCACTCGGCACATTCCTTTATGATACATACGGCTGGAGGATATTCAGTCTCAACTTCTCGGAGGATTATGCCAATATGTTCAAGGGACTTCGCGTGGATAGCGGAGACAATTATGAACAGCTTGATCTGATTGTTCATAAATACAGGAGCCTGAATATAGATCCTTCCACAAAACAGATCGTATTCAGCAACGGTTTGAATGTTGACGAAGCATTGAAGATAAGGGAATATGCTGAAGGGAAGTGCTTGCCCTCTTTCGGGATCGGCACCCACTTCACCAATGATTTCCCCGGAATCAAACCCAGGAATATTGTCATCAAGCTTCTGGCCGTAAAGATCACTGAATCGTGGCCGTTCTATTGTGAAACATGCAAACTTAGTGAGGATAAAGGGAAATATACTGGGAATAGGGAAGTGGTGGATAGATTTATGGAGGCCCTTCATCTTCCTCCCTTGAAATAGATTTAGTTCGCGATTGAAGATAATAAATGTACTCCCCTGAAAAAGATGGGGAAGTATTGCTTAAAGGAATTAAAATGGATAGAAAAAAAACAGTCCTTGTATCCGGGGGTGCCGGCTACATAGGTTCGCATACTTCGGTTGAGCTGATTAACGCCGGTTATGATGTTGTGGTGATAGATAATCTTTCCAACTCAGAAAAGGATTCAATTGAGGGGATAAAAAGGATTACAGGAAAAAATGTGCCTTTTGAAATTGTTGATACTTGCGACCAAGAGGCCTTGAAGAAAGTGTTTGAAAAATATGAATTTGACAGTGTAATTCATTTCGCCGCATACAAGGCTGTCGGTGAATCTATGGCAGAGCCGTTGAAATATTACACCAACAATCTCATCTCATTTATGAACATAGTTGAGATGATGAAAAAATATAATCGCCCGAACATATTGTTTTCATCCTCGGCTACGGTCTATGGGGAAGCCGAAATCCTCCCGGTCACTGAGGAGACGCCGCGTCAGGCCCCCACATCTCCCTATGGCAATACAAAACAGATGTCGGAAGATATTCTCCGGGATTGCTGCCGTGCCTATGCCGTGCTGCATGGCATAGCATTGCGTTATTTTAATCCCATAGGCGCGCATCCGTCGGCATTGATAGGGGAGTTGCCGAGAGGCGTTCCTAATAATTTAGTGCCTTTCGTTACGCAGACGGCTGCAGGAATCAGGGAATGCCTAAGTGTTTTCGGCAATGATTATGACACCCCCGACGGCACTTGCCTGCGTGACTATATCGATATTGTGGATCTTGCCAAGGCACACGTGGCCGCCGTGAACAGGATGGTTGCCGGAAAGATGGAAGATAAATATGAGATTTTCAATATTGGCACCGGCAATCCTGTCTCTGTTCTGGAACTCCTCACCACCTTTGAGGAGGTGAACCAACTTAAACTTCCATACAAGATAGTGGAAAGGCGTCCCGGCGACGTTACAGCTGTGTGGGCTGACACGGCAAAGGCTAACAATATACTTGGCTGGAAAGCTGAGCGCACATTAGGCGAAACGCTCAAATCGGCATGGGAATGGGAAAAGAGAATAAGAAAAATCTAAGTTGTAAATGAAATTGCAACCGAATCTCGAAAAATCAAAGAAAAAAGCAAATAAGGCGAGTTTTTATTGACAGAATGAAATTTATTTAGTAATTTTGTTGTCAGGATAGGAGAAGAGGCGATTGTAAGCCTCTTCTTTCATATTAATCAATACCCACAGTTATGGCATTAATCTTACCAAACAATTACAGACAGAAGATCACGCCTGAGACCACCGAAGTGGCAATCAAGATGATCAAACAGCATTTTCAGAAATCATTGTCGGAGGCTTTGAACCTCCGTCGCGTCACAGCCCCGCTATTCGTTTTGTCGGGAACCGGCCTGAACGACGACCTTAATGGCGTTGAGCGGGCCGTAAGTTTTCCGGTCAAAGCCCTTGGCGACCATAAAGCTGAAGTGGTTCATTCTCTTGCAAAATGGAAGAGGGTTAAGCTGGGAGCATACGATATCGCTCCCCATTATGGACTTTACACCGATATGAATGCCATTCGCGCTGACGAGGAACTTGATAATCTTCACTCCCTTTATGTGGATCAGTGGGATTGGGAACAGACCATCAACAAGGAGGATAGGAACCTCACTTTCCTCAAGGCTACGGTCGAAAAGATTTATGAAGCGCTGAAGGCTACCGAAAGAATGGTTTATGAGCATTTTCCTCACATCACTCCGCGCCTTCCTGAAAAGATTACATTTATTCACAGTGAGGAACTTCTTAAGGAATATCCAAATTTAAGTAGAGAGGAACGGGAGAGTGAGGCCGCTAAGAAATATGGCGCTATATTTCTAATAGGCATAGGAAATCCCCTTTCAGATGGTGAGCCTCACGACGGGCGTGCTCCGGATTATGATGACTGGAGCTCAAAAAATGAAGATGGATACTATGGCTTGAACGGAGATATTATTCTATGGGATTCAGTGCTCGGGAGAGCGTTCGAGGTCTCTTCCATGGGAGTGCGCGTTGATGAGGATGCCCTGCGTCGCCAGTTGGCCATAAGGAAATGTGAAGGAAGGGCTGAATTGAATTTTCATAAACGACTCCTTAATGGTGAACTGCCATATTCAATAGGAGGAGGAATAGGTCAGAGCCGTTTATGCATGTTTATGCTTCAGAAGGCTCATATCGGTGAAGTGCAGGCTTCGATTTGGCCAGAGGAGCAGATTAAGGTCTGCAAGGAGGCAGGAATAGAGCTTCTCTGACGAAACAACCTCTCCATGCGGATAAAAACTTTACGGTGTGTCAAATTGCGAAAATTTGACACACCGTTCTTATAATATGTATCTTTGATATTTATTCTTATCTTCTCACCTTAAGAACTGAGAGAGCTGTTCGGAAGATAAACCTCTCCTTTCACCATAGTCTGAGCGTGACGCCTCTGAAAGCGCACCGACTTCAAAATATCTTGACGAGGGGTGAGCAATGATTAATCCCGTTGTTGTGGCTGAAGGTGCCAATGCACCGCGTTCCGTAACCTCTATTCCCATTGAGTGGTAATCGAGCAGATCATCAAGAAGGAATACTAAAGATTGATCAGGCAGGGAGGAATATCCAATGGCGGGGCGGATCCCTGTATTTTCTTCTATCCCCCATAAATCGCGCCTTACAACCTTGTGCAACCATTCCGTGCCTGCTTCGGCAAGACGATGGGAGAGTGATTGCAATAGCAAAGAATGATATTCATCTGTAACCTTTAGGCGTTCTATTTCCTCCGGTATTCCACTCCCTGCAAGAGTGACGGCAAAGAATCCTAAATTATCTTCTCCGGAATAAATGAAATCACTCAATGCTAACGTTTTGCCGGTTACAGGATTGGGTTTTAAAGATCTAACGGTAGGAATTATCGTGCCATTTCCCAATATTATGTCATCACCATCAGAATGAGCATCAATAATGACCACTTTCGCCCTCACGCTTCCATTAAGGTTTTTCAGCATTGCCAGAGCCTCTTTAATCAATCCGGCAGTTTCCGGGTTATCGGAAAGCTTGTCATTTAAAGCGTCCGGTGCATCGGCAGGGTTAAGGTTCCATTCCGAGAGGAATGCGCGCCAATTTATCAAGGGAGATATGTCTTTGATAGGAATATCAAAGAGGAACACACCCTTTTTTAAAGGTTCTTTTGAAGGCATCTTTACAGCAGAATTTCTATTCCGGGCTTCTTCAAGAGAAAGCAGGGAGGAGGTTTCTTCATAATCCTTCACTATTTTATCCTGTTTCTCTTTAAGTTTTGTAATGGCTTCTGATGAAGTATTGGGTGAAATCATCTCTTTCATCACTCCCGGCAATGATGCCGCATCTGTTGTGTGAACCACTGCTCCTGAATAGAGAGGCGCAATTTTTACAGCCGTATGCAAATCTGAAGTGGTTGCACCGCCGATGAATAATGGAATCGAGAGACGCGCCTGCTCCATCATTCCGGCCACAACTCCCATTTCATGAAGAGAAGGGGTGATGAGACCGCTTAGACCTATGGCTGAAGCATTCCTCTTTATAGCGGATTCAATGATCTTCTCAGGCTCAACCATTACCCCAAGGTCTTCTACATCAAATCCGCCGCATTTCAGCACAATAGCCACGATATTTTTCCCGATATCATGAACATCTCCCTTAACTGTAGCCAACACCACTACAGGGCGCAGGCTTGGGGAGGCATTTTTTTCAATATTCTGCTGTTCTATAAGGGGTGTAAGAATATCAACAGCCTTTTTCATCACTGTCGCACTTCTTACAACTTGAGGCAAGAACATTTCTCCACGTGCAAACCGCTCGCCGACACGATTCATCCCATTCATAAGGGCTTTTTCAACCACTTCCATGGCCGAGCCGCCGCATTCTTTCAAGGCATCCTCAATTTGGCTCTCAAGACCCGTGGCATCCCCCGACATCAGAGTGGCGGCCAATGAATCAAAGGCGCTGAGCTTAGTCTTGGGAGCAGCAATATTATCGGCCCCTTTAGGAACAGATATGTTTTTCTTTAAAGCTTTCTCCTCATCCAGTCTCTTCTTCAGATTCATTGCGTAGGATAGAAGCGCATCGGAAGCCTTATCCGTTTTAAATAGGATTACATCTTCCACCAGTTCCCTTAACTCGGAATCAAGATATTCTGAGGATAAAGGGGTAGCGGGGTTTATGATAGCCATATCCATCCCCTTTTCGATATTCTTTTCAAGGAAGATGGAATGCATCGCTTTTCTGACAGGGTCAATCCCACGGAAGGAAAACGATAGATTGCTTACACCTCCGCTCACTTTCGCCTTAGGAAGATTTCTCTTTATCCATTCAGTGGTGCGTATGAAATCCAATGCATAGCTGTCATGGGCTTCAATTCCTGTGGCGACTGCCAAGACGTTAGGGTCGAAGATTATATCTTCAGGAGGGATACCTGCTTTTTCAGTGAGCAGCCGGTATGCCCTCGAACAAATTTCGATGCGTCGTTCAAAAGTGTCTGCCTGGCCTTTCTCGTCAAATGCCATAACCACCATCGAGCATCCGAGGGAATAAATCTCCTCAGCCCGTTTCAAAAACTCCTCTTCTCCATTTTTCAGGGAGATTGAATTTACAATCCCTTTTAATGGCAATAGACGCAATGCAGATGAAATTACGTTGAAGTCTGACGAATCAATCATCAGCGGGATTCCCGAAGTGCGCGAATCGGAATAGATACGAGTCACAAACGCATTCATGCATGTTTCGGCATCGAGCATTGCATCATCCATATTGATATCAAGCACTCCCGCCCCTTTCTGAATTTGAGAGGCCGCAATGTCGAGACACTCAGACCATTTTTTTTCAGAAACGAGCCTGAGAAATTTTCGCGATCCTGCAACATTGCATCTTTCACCCACCTTAACAAAATTGTTAATTTCATTTTCAGGCTTAAGCAAAGGTCGCGGAGGATATTTTTTAGCCATCTGAGCTATAAGGCGAATGTGCTCGGGGGTGGTTCCACAGCAACCACCGATAATATTTGTCATGCCCCCTTTAAGAATTTCTTCCGCCTCCTTCACCATCGTTTCGGGAGTGTCGAGATAGCATCCCATATCGTCAGGGAGGCCGGCATTAGGATGAACTGAAACAAACCTGCCTGTTATTCCATCCAATTCCTTTAGAAAGGGGATAAGAGTCTTTGCTCCGAATCCACAGTTAAGGCCGAATGATATCGGGTTAGCATGATTAAGTGCTGCGACAAATTCCTTTAATGTCTGCCCCGACAAAAGTCGCCCGTTTTCAGAAAGCGTGGCAGAAATCATCAAGGGAACTTCCTTGCCTGTTTCCCGGAAGCATCTCCTGATTCCATACGCGGCGGCCTTTGCATTAAGGGTGTCGAATACAGTTTCAAGAAGAAGTATGTCAACACCACCTTCAATTAGCGCACGTGATTGTTCGCAATATGCTTCTGCCATTCTATTGAAATCTTCGGCAGGGTCTTTTGCATCTTGTTGAGCAATTGAGAGCGATATTCCGGTAGGCCCCATGCTGCCTGCCACAAGAGGCCGATCCTCACGTGACACATTATGTGAAATGCAAAAATCATCAACTGTCCGACGTGCAATGGCGGCACCTTGCCGGCAAATTTCAGTCACACAATCTGAGAGCTGATATTCAGATAGTGAGAGACGGTTGGCATTGAACGTATTGGTTGAGATGATGTCGGCTCCTGCCAAAAGATAATCACGATGAATATTGGCAATGACATCTGGATTAGTGAGGCACAGCACATCATTGCACCCTTTCAAGGCGACAGGATGAGAGCAGAAACGGGAACCGCGAAAATCGGTTTCTGAAAGAGAGGCCTTCATTATCATAGTGCCCATTGCACCATCAAGAACCATTATCTCTTTAGCAAGGCGGTTATAAACAGACATAATTAATATTCTTTTAGCAGCTTTAATAAATCTTTTTAGCCACCTCTTTTACGCTATCGGAGGCATAGTGAGTATAAAAATGAATTCCGGGAACTCCGTTTTCGATTAATTCCTTACATTGGGCTGTACACCATTCCACACCGCAAGCGGCCGCATCTGCATCTGTGGTGCATTTCCTGAGTTCATTAGCAAACGATTCAGGAATGTCGATATGAAATGTACGCGGCAACACAGTGAGCTGATGAGTCTTTGTAAGAGGCTTGATTCCCGGGATTATGGGAACGTTAATCCCGGCTTTCCGGCATCGTTCCACAAATTCAAAATATTTTGTGTTGTCAAAAAACATTTGGGTTACCAGATAATGAGCGCCGTTATCCACTTTCATCTTGGCATATTCCAAGTCAAATTCCAGATTAGGGGCCTCTTCATGTTTTTCAGGATAACAAGCCATACCGTATGAGAAAGGGGTGTCAATTCCCTCGATGTGAGTGCCATCCACTCCAATTCCCCGGTTAAAGTCGTTCACCTGTTTCTGGAGGTCAGTTGCGAATTGATGATACTTTTCGGGTTCCTGTTTCTTGGTGTCAAGCGATTTGGAATCACCGCGAAGAAGAAGGAGATTGGTTATGCCGAGAAAGTTGAGATCGAGCAGTGCATATTCGGTTTCATCTTTTGAAAAACCCTTGCAAATGATATGGGGCACAGCCGGAATGCCATATTTATTCTGGATAGCCGATGCAATGGCAACTGTGCCGGGACGTCGCCTGATAGTGGTGCGACGGTGACTCCCATCAGGCTGAGGCACATATATGGCCTCGCTGTGATGAGATGTTATATTTATGTATGAGGGATTGAAGTCAAGGAGCTTATCGATTATTGAATAGACCCTGTAAATGCTGTTCCCTTTCAGAGGAGGGAGAATCTCAAAAGAGAAGAGGGGAGATGAGGATGAATTGATTTTATCTGCAATTGCAGTCATATAATAATGTATTTGAAGCAGATGCCCGAAATATCGGTCACCTGCTTAAAAGATTATCAAATAAAATATTTCACTTAAACGTGCTCAAGAGCTTGCGCGAGATCGGCGATGATATCATCGATATGTTCTGTTCCGATGCTCAGCCGGACTGTTGAGGGGGTGATATGCTGATGCTCGAGTTCTTCGGGAGAAAGCTGGGAATGAGTGGTGGTGTAGGGATGAATCACGAGGCTCTTCACATCAGCCACATTGGCAAGGAGAGAGAAGATTTTCAAGGAATCAATGAATTTCCAAGCATCTTTCTCGTCACCCTTGATTTCAAAGGTGAAGATGGAGCCGGCTCCATTGGGATATAGCTTCTTGTAAAGCTCGTGATCCCTATGGTCCGGTAATGAAGGATGATTCACTTTTGCAACCTTAGGGTGATTTGCAAGAAAATCAACAACCTTAAGGGCATTCTCCACATGACGCTCCACACGGAGAGAGAGAGTTTCCACGCCTTGCAGAATTATGAAAGCATTGAAAGGGGAGATGCAGGCACCTGTGTCGCGAAGCACAACGGCGCGGATTCTTGTCACAAAGGCGGCATCGCCGGCTACATCTGCAAAGACGGCACCGTGATAGCTTGGATCAGGAAGTGCAAGAGTAGGGAATTTTTCAGGATAATCGCTCCATTTGAAAGAGCCTCCGTCAACAATTATGCCGCCGAGAGATGTGCCGTGGCCACCAAGGAATTTAGTAGCTGAATGAACCACGATATCTGCTCCCTGTTCTATCGGCCGAGCTAAATAAGGGGTTCCGAAAGTGTTATCGACAATCAAGGGGATCCCGTGTTTGTGAGCAATCTTTGCCAGCTCCTCTATATCGGTTACGTCGCTATTCGGATTTCCGAATGTTTCAACGAACAGGAGCTTTGTGTTAGGCTGAATCGCCTCCTCCACCGCTTTGAAGTCGCTTACATCTACAAAGGTATGCGTAATGCCTCGGGTGGAAAGTGTATTTGCAATCAGATTTGTGGATCCGCCATAAAGGTTATCGGCCGCCAAAACGTGATCACCGTTTACTGCAATATTTTCAATAGCATAGTCTATTGCGGCCGCTCCGCTTGCAACTGCCAAGGCGGCAACGCCCCCTTCAAGAGCTGCTACACGCTCTTCAAGCACAGCCTGCGTTGAGTTGGTGAGGCGGCCATAGATATTGCCGGCATCCTTTAGTGCAAAGCGATCAGCGGCGTGCTGAGAATCGCGGAATACGTATGAGGTTGTCTGATAAATGGGCACTGCACGTGCATCTGTTGCAGGATCCGGTTTCTCTTGACCGACATGAAGCTGAAGGGTCTCAAAATGCAAATTTTCTTTTGCCATAATCGATTTCGTTTTAATTTCTGTTGCAAAATTACAATATCTCTATATATTTTCCAAGAAAATTTATTTATTTAGAAAATTTTGCTAATTTTGTTAAGTTTTGCAGAAAATGTTTGCTTTGGATTAATAAAATTTACTTGTAAAGCAGAATAAAATTCTATTGTTGAAAAATGGATTATCAATTAGATAAAAAGGATTTAGAGATACTTTCTGAGCTTCAACGGAACTCGCGCCAGACAAACAAGGAGTTGTCACAGGTCATTAATCTTTCTACTACCCCTACCTTTGAGAGGGTTAGGAGACTTGAAAAAGAGGGATTTATAAAGAAATATACGGCTGTCTTGAATGCTGAAAAACTTAACAAGGGATTTATTGTTTTCTGTTATCTTAAATTGAAACAGCATACATACGAGAATGCTACAAGGATAATGGAGGCCGTACAAACTGTGCCGGAAATTTCTGAGTGCTATAATATTTCCGGAGATTATGATTTCCTTTTAAAAATATATACTAAAGACATGAGGTCTTATCAAGAGTTTTTATTGAGGATACTTGGCGACATTGATTGCATAGGCTCCCTTAATAGCTCATTCGTTCTTGGTGAGATAAAGAATGAACACCAGCTTCCGTTATGATTAATGAGGAATCTGTGAAATAAAAATCCCTGTCGGTTTAATAAATCGACAGGGAATGCAAAACTTATATATAATAGGGTTGATTATTTCTTCATCTCTTTTGCCCAAGTGTCTTTCAAACCGATAGTTTTATTGAACACAGGTTTTTCAGGAGTTGAATCGGGATCGACCACGTAATAGCCAAGACGCACGAACTGGTAGTTGTCGCCTGATTTGATTCGCTCTGCCAGCCAAGGTTCAATCTTGGCATTTTCACGAACCTTCAAAGACTCCGGGTTTAGGAGGTCTCTGAAGTCACCCTCCTCTGCCGAAGGATTCTCAACAGCAAAAAGGCGGTCGTAATCGCGGATCTCAGCATCTACGGCTGTTGGAGCGGAAACCCAATGAAGAGTACCTTTCACTTTGCGGTCTGCTCCCGGCAGTCCACTGCGTGTTTCCGGATCATAAGTTGCATAAATCTCTTCAATCTCCCCGTTCTCGTTCTTTTTCACACCGGTGCATTTGATAATGTAAGCTCCTTTCAGACGCACCTCTTTGTCAGGCGACATACGGAAGAATTTCTTGGGAGGATTCTCCATGAAGTCTTCACGCTCAATCCATAATTCGCGCGAGAATGGCATGGCGTGCTGTCCCTCTGCAGGATTCTCAGGATTGTTATCCATATAAAGGGTTTCTGTTTCTCCTTCAGGATAATTTGTGAGGATTAGCTTTACAGGATTCTGAATCACGCTGACGCGGGTGGCAGTCTTATTGAGATCCTCCCTTACAGAATGCTCAAGGAGTTCAATATGATTAAGTGCTTCATATTTGGTATATCCGATCTTATTCACAAATTCCCTGATAGAAGAGGGGGTGTAGCCACGACGGCGCAGGCCACGGAGAGTCGGCATGCGGGGATCATCCCAGCCGTTCACGAGACCTTCCTTGACAAGCTGGAGGAGCTTGCGTTTCGACATGACTGTATATGTGAGGTTCAAGCGGTTGAACTCAATCTGACGAGGACAATATGATTCGTCGGCAAGCTCCTTGACAAAATATTCGTATAAGGGACGGTGCGGTACAAATTCAAGTGTGCAGATAGAGTGGGTGACACCCTCGAAATAGTCGCTTTGGCCGTGTGCGAAATCATACATGGGATAAACCTTCCACTGATCGCCTGTGCGCCAGTGAGGAGTCTTTATGATGCGATACATGATTGGATCGCGGAAGTGCATATTGTCAGATGCCATATCGATTTTTGCACGAAGCACCATTGAACCCTCCTCGAACTCCCCTTTATTCATTCTATAGAAGAGGTCAAGATTTTCTTCCACGGGTCGGTCGCGGAATGGCGAATTTTCTCCGGGACGCGTAGGGGTTCCTTTCTGACGGGCAATCTCCTCAGAAGACTGCTCGTCAACGTATGCCTTCCCTTCCTTGATCATGCGCACTGCAAGGTCGAAGAGCTGAGGAAAGTAGTCGCTGGCATAATAGAGGCGATCGCCCCAATCGAATCCGAGCCAGTGGATATCCTCCTTTATGGCTTCCACATATTCGGTATCCTCTTTTTGTGGATTGGTGTCATCAAAGCGAAGATTGCAGGTGCCACCAAATTTTTCGGCAGCCCCGAAGTCCATTATGAATGCTTTTGCGTGTCCAATATGAAGGTATCCGTTTGGTTCGGGCGGAAAACGTGTGTTAAGACGGCCTCCGTTTTTCCCGGCTGCCAGGTCATTGGCGATTTCCTGCTCCACGAAATTAAGTCCGGATTCTTTTCCGGTCTCTTCTTCTTTTATAATTTCTGTCATTGGTGTCTGCTGTTATAGGGAAAATGATGTTTCCCGGCTGTTAAAGCGCAAAATTACAAAAAAATATTGAAAAAAATAAAGAAAAAGGTTTATAGCTTAGAGACCCTGTCAAAAAAAATATTTTTTTTGACAGGGTCTCACAATCTCTTTAAAGAGTTTTTCAATAATCTGACTCCGAAAGATTCAAGTCATCAATTAACGGTGAATTTGTTGAAAGGGGTGCCTTCCAGAACGACGCACGTTCTGGCAAACTGGCGAACGAAGCTCAAAGTTGAGCTTCGGGGAGTTTTCATAATACTCAAATTCATTTCAGAGTCGAAAAATTTGTTTGAGGAATCGTGACTCATAGGCAGAACTGGTTTAAAAGTTATGCTAATATAACGCACCGAAAATATGACTTATTATAAAATAAAGCAAAAAAATACCGTCCGAATGAATAAATTTCATCGGACGATAACTAACTTGTTACATCTATGGGGCACTGCCGGAATATCATTCGAGGATGACTCCACCAGTATCAGAGAGTGAGGATAATGTCTTTTTCTTTTGCAAGACGTCGGAGATTGAGAATAGCATATCTCATACGTCCCAAAGCAGTGTTTATGCTTACGCCAGTGATTTCAGCAATTTCCTTGAAACTAAGATTCTTGTAATATCTCATAGTAAGGACTTCTCTTTGAAGGTCGGGAAGTTCCTGAATAAGAAATTTCACATCTTCGCGAATCTGATCAGAGATGATCACATCCTCTATGGTCTGTTCGCAAAGTTCTTTACGGTTAAGGATATCAACGTCTGTCAAGTCGGACGACTGCATATTTTCGGCTTTCTCCTGACGGTAGTAGTCGATAATAAGATTATGAGCGATTCGGGAAATCCATGCAGGGAATTTTCCATTTTCTGTGTAACGTCCCTGACGGATTGTATTGATTGCCTTGACAAATGTCTCCTGAAAAATATCATTGGCTATATCTTCGTTCTTAATTATGCGAAGAATATAGTTGAAGATACGGTTCTGATGACGTTTGAGAAGGTGGTCGAATGCTGTGTTGGAGCCATCCGCGTAAGCTTTGACCAATTGTTCGTCGGTCATGCTTGAATATTTTGCCATGCTGATGTTAAGTGTTGGTTACGTATAATTTTTTCGATAGGCTTTGGGTTGATAATTAAAAATGAAATTAAAATGTATTAAATAAAGAATGGGTTATTA
>CAMWXH010000068.1 GCA_947178165.1 uncultured Porphyromonadaceae bacterium
AGCCAATATGGAGTGTGCAAGTTTTTAGAAAATGAAGTGTTAATTTGTGTTAATGGGTTAATAAGCCCATTCAAATCAGGCTTTTAAATAAGACGTTAATTTAATATTTCATATTTTTGAACTATCTTTCTATTTATTTGTATCTACTTATAAACGATTAAACTATAAGCTATATGAATCCTATGTTATTAATGCTTCCGGTTAAAGAAACGACTCCTCCGGTTGATAAAATGCTTGACAACACCACGGTCGAGACCACCTATGCCATTGGAAAATGGCTTATGAACTGTGTGGAATGGGTTTTGAATCAGGTTGGCCTTGAACACCATGAGACCCTCGTGACAATCATATATGCTTCGCTTGTATTCATTATAGCAATGTTTATCGGTCGAGGTGTGCAATGGATTGTGGCAACAATCCTTAACAAATTGGGTCCCCATATTAAGTCAGACCTCTATAATTATCTTGTTCAGGAGAGATTCTTCTCAAAAATATGCAGGATGATACCTGCACTTGTCTTCTTGATTATGATTTCGGTTACATTGAATTCTCATGTAGCCCTTTCAGGCTGGCTTTCTCGAATCACATGGGTTTACATCACATATATTGTATGTTACTCTTTGTGTGCATTGACAGACTCCGTGTGGCATCACGTTGATTCAAGAGCCAATAAACGCCACCTTCCGCTTAATGGTGTGGTGCAGTTGGTGAAGCTGATTATATGGGTGATAGGTATCATTGTTGTGTGTGCCATCCTTCTTGAGAAATCTCCGGGTTCATTGCTTGCAGGTCTTGGCGCGTTTGCCGCAGTGCTTATGTTGGTATTCAAGGATAGTATCCTTGGAGTGGTTGCCGGTGTTCAGCTGGCCGATAACGATTCCCTGCATGTAGGCGACTGGATTGCCGTGCCTGGAACCGATGCGAACGGAACCGTGATGGAAGTGGGGCTTACGGCCGTAAAGATTGAGAACTGGGATAAGACCGTATCGACAGTGCCTCCATATAATCTTGTCACTAACGGTTTTAAGAATTACCGTAATATGTCGCAAAGCAATACGCGCAGAATATGCCGTAACTACCTAATTGATGCCGACAGTGTGGTTGAGACTAACGATGAAATGCTTGCACGTTTCGCCCAGCTTCCGCTTATGAAAGACTGGATTGAGAAGAAGATCGAGCAGAAGAAAGCGGGTAAGGTGGAGAATGTTAACAACAGTGCAGGGCTTGTCGATGGCTCTATTGAAACGAATCTCGGTGTGTTCCGTGCATACGTAAAGCTCTGGCTCGATGCCAACCCCAACATTTCGCATGCCGACACCTGCTTTGTGTCAACACTTGCCCAGACTGCGGCAGGCATTCCTTTCCAGGTATATTGCTTCACATCCACCTCTTCCTGGTTGCCATACGAGGGTATCCAGTCGGCAGTGTTTGAGCATCTGGCTGTAATGCTTTATCGTTTCAATCTTTATACCTTTGAATATCCTACCGGCCGTGATGAGATTATTGATGGCTTCCTCAGTCCGGGCAAGAATCCGCAGGATGTGTTCGGAATGCCTTATCCTCTCTTCTTCGGAAGCGGCACGCCCAACAAGCCGGCAACTCCTCCGAGCTACCTCTATCCCGGCACTCCCGCCGCTCCCTCTGCAACATCGGGATCGTCAGATACGCCCGGATCCGATCCTAAAGCACCCTCAGCTTAAAGGACTCTAAACAAAGTTAATTTTTGTCACCCCCTCCTTTACAGCACCCGAGTAAGTGCCTAAATATTTTCCTCCAGGATAGAAATCCTGCTGATGATAAGATCTTTGAATATGCTCTCCTTGAGTATAACGTGGGGGATAGCTGGAGTGGGAAGATGATCAATGTTAAATTTCTTTCTGACCCTTCTTCACATAAGCTGTTTAACTTCCGATTTGGTCTGAAATAGATAATTTAGGATATAGACTTGCATTAAAAAACGCGCACGGCTCAAAACCGTGCGCGTTTCTTTAATCTTGGAGTTATTTTATGATTGGCTATGAGAGAAAATAATTTCTTTCAAAGAAATTATTAATAAATTACTCTACCGGAGCGAGTTTAACGGTGAAGTGACGCATAAGCTCAGCTTCCCATACAATCTTGACACCGTGCTTGATTTCATCGCGACGGTCATATACATTCTTAAGCGCGGCTGCAATCACGTTCATGTGATTGTCAGTGTATGTGCGGCGAGGAATGGCAAGACGAACAAAGTCGAGGCCACCGAAACGGTTTTCACGAGTCACAGGATCGCGGTCAGCAAGGATATAGCCTATTTCGCATCCGCGGATACCAGCCTCTTTGTAAAGCTCAACTGTAAGAGTCTGAGCGGGGAACTCCTCTTTTGGAACCTTGGTGAGGACGAGGCTTGCATCGATGAAGATGGCGTGGCCACCGGCGGGACGCTGATAGGGGATGCCATACTTGTCAAGAAGGGATGCGAGATATTCAACCTGATGGATGCGGGTCTGAAGAACGTCGAACTCTGTGTTCTCATCAAGACCGACTGCCAATGCGGCCATATCGCGACCGTTCATGCCACCGTAGGTGAGATAGCCTTCAAACGGAATTACGAAATTCTTTGCGGCTTCATACCAGTCTTCCCAACGGGTTGCTATGAATCCACCCATATTCACCAGACCATCTTTCTTGGCCGACATTGTCATGCCATCGGCTAAGCTGAACATCTCAAGGCAGATCTCCTTTATGGTGCGGTCCTCATAACCTTTCTCGCGTGTCTTGATGAAATAGGCATTCTCTGCAAAACGTGCGGAGTCGAAAATGACACGTTTGCCGAATTTATCGGCAATCTTTCTAACTTCGCGAAGGTTTTCCATAGAAACGGGCTGACCTCCTGCCGTGTTATTTGTAATGGTCACAATGATGAATGGAACCTTGTCGCCATGTTCCTCGAGAACTTTCTCAAGCTTTTTAGGATCAACATTTCCTTTGAAGGGAGCCTCCAGCTGAGTGTCCTTCGCTTCATCAACCGTGCAATCGATAGCAAATGCCTTGCGAGCTTCGATGTGTCCTTTTGTAGTGTCAAAATGGGAGTTGCCGGGCACATAGCTTCCTTCCTTAACTAATGCAGAGAAAAGAACGTTTTCTGCAGCGCGTCCCTGGTGAGTTGGAATGACGTGGTCAAAACCGGTGATTCTGGTTATGGTGTCCTTGAGTTCAAAGAATGAACGAGCACCGGCATAGGATTCATCACCCATCATAAGAGCAGCCCACTGACGGTCGCTCATCGCACCTGTACCTGAATCGGTAAGAAGGTCGATATAGACCTGATCGGCACGAAGCTGAAATACATTATAGTGTGCTTCTTTCAGCCATTTTTCCCTTTCTTCACGGGTGCTTTTACGCAATGGTTCAACCATCTTGATTTTCCAAGATTCTGCAAATGGTAATTCCATGGATAAGATTTTTTAATCGTTTCTTAAGTTTTTTGCAAATGTAGTGAAAACAAAGCAGATTTCAAATTTTATTTTGAATATTTTTGGCTAAAAATATACATTTCCTGAAATTCAGAAAAAATTGTATCTTTGCAAGATAAATGGATTGTGGTTTTGACATCAATGACAGGTTTAAAAGAGAGATGTTTAAGCTTCAGTATGCACACAATCCGTAAAATTATCATAAGATGGATAATAAACGGTTTATAGAGATATTATCAGAACGTGTGGGACTTGATAAAGACCGCACCTCGCGTGTGATAGACCAGCTTTGCGAGGTTATATCTGAAACAGTGACGCAGGAGGATTGCGTGGTGATTTCCTCCTTTGGAAGTTTTGAACCCAAAAAGAAGATGGAAAGGGTTGTGATGCATCCATCTTCCGGGAAAAAACTGCTGGTGCCTCCTCGGCTGACATTAGGTTTTAAACCATCCACACTCTTGAAGAATGAGATCAAGGGTATTTAAAGCGTATGATAACAGTCCTATAATATCCTAAAAAAACATATCCCGTGAACAACAAGATTACAATGCCGGCGCTTGTGGCTTTACTTGCCCTTAAGTCGGGACTGACTAAAGAGAAAAGTGAAGAATTTCTAAGGGAGTTTTTCAAATTGATATCTGATACTCTTAAGGAAGGGGAGAGTGTGAAGATTAAATCGTTGGGAACATTCAAGATTATGAGTGTAGAGACTCGTAAAAGTGTAAATATTACCAATGGTGAAGAGATTGTGATTCCCGGCCATAACCGGATTGTGTTTGTGGCTTCGCGTGAGATCGCTGAAGAGATTAATGCCCCTTTCAGTATGTTCGATTCAGTGGAACTTCATCCGGATGCAGAGGAGGAGATAGTTGCTTCTCTCGAGACCGACAATGAGCGAGAGGCATCCAAGGCTCCGGTTAATGAAGAGGAATTCAAGGTCACGGTTGAAGATGAGGGATTCAAGGCTCCGGCTCAAGAGGAGGAAGCCAATGATTTGCCTAAATCCGAAATGAAGCCTATCCCCGAAGAAAATAGGATAGAAAAAGGGGTTGCTGAATCTGAAGAAACCGCGGGTGAAGAAACTAATGAAAACCCAGGTGAAGAAACTGATGAAAACTCGGGTGAAGAAACTGAAGAAAACTCAGGAGAGGAGCCAGAGGAAACAGCCGGTGCTGAAACAGATGAAAAGGGAGGTGATGAAGCTGATGAGGCGGCAAGTCAGAAAAAAGGTAAAACCGGGATGAAATTCATAATGGGCTTTGTCAGCGGTCTTGTTGTGGCGATGCTTTTGGCCGGAGCCGGTTATTATTTCTTTATATATAAGAATGGGGATATTCTGAAGGATAGAAGTGAGGATGTTCCGCAGCAAACAGTTTCTCCTAATGATTCAGTTAACAAAATTGTTAACAGTAAAAATAACGAGATTATCGAGGAGAAGGTAGAAGGGGAGGAGAAAAAAAATGACAGTGCCGCCGCTCTCATCACTCCAAATGAGGTGACTGCGGAGGTGGATACACAACCATCGGATAGGGTTGTAAAAGATGTTATAGGCCCCCATAATTATCTCACCACTATGGCTCAGCGTCATTATGGCGATTACAACCTCTGGGCATTCATTTATGAGGAGAATAAAAGTTTCTTAGGCCATCCCGACAGAATCAAACCGGGCACGGAAGTGGTTGTGCCTCCGCTTTCAAAATATGGCATCGACCCTAAGAATCCGGAAGATGTGAAAAAGGCGAAGCAACTGGGCATAGAGATCTATAAGCGCTATAAATAATTCTCTCTGTGAATCATTAGTTACGCAAAAAAAATCTCTCAAACGATATATTACGATATAAAAGAAAAAGAGTCAGCATTTAGCTGACTCTTTTTTAGAGGTTCCAACCAGATTCGAACTGGTGTGAACGGTTTTGCAGACCGGTACCTAACCACTCGGACATGGAACCTTTTTGATTTCGGATGCAAAGTTACGTTTTTATTTTTATCTGTGCAAATTTTTCCCTGACAAATTTTCCGGTAGAAAAAAATTTAACAATTTTAAGTAGTTTTACGTTTTATTTTTGGCTACCCAATCTTAATTTGGTAATTTTGTAGGATATGACGGATTCCAGAACAAACTATAACGACAGAAACGGCTCGGAAGGACTATATGGGATATTTAACGACAGTTTCCCTCCGATTCTTGACGGAGTCACCCTTACCGTGCAGAATTATGTGTATTGGTTGGCCAATAAGGGTATGACCCCTTGTGTCGTTACGCCTTGGAACCCTGTGCAATCACAGTATCCCTACGAGGTGATGCGTTATTTTTCGCTCCCGATATGGAATAGGAAACCATATCGATACGGGTATCCTAAGCTTGACCCGTTTATATGGAAAAGATTGAGAAATACAAATTTCACCCTTCTTCATTCTCATTGTCCCTTCTCTTCCGGCCGTTTGGCGGTATATGTGAAGAAGAAACAGAATGTACCATTAATAGGAACCTTCCATTCAAAATATCGTCAAGACCTTGAACACTCATTCCGCCGTGCCCCCTGGTGCGTGCCAATCATAATGAAGCGCATTCTTGATTTCTTCAATGCTTGCGATGAAGTCTGGATTCCTCAGGCATACGTTGAAGATACGGTGAGGGAATATGGATATAAAGGGAAGCTGTCGGTTGTGGAGAATGGAAATGATTTTGCCACCATAGTCAAGGGAGACCTTTTTGATTACAAGAAAAAGGCAAGGATATCGGCCGGTATTGAAGACGATGAAATTGCTCTCCTTTTTGTGGGCCAGCATATAAAGGAGAAAGGCGTTGATACCATTCTCGATACGCTTGAAAGGATTGATGGAAAGATTCGTTTCAGGATGAACTTCATCGGCAACGGTTATGCCTGTGAAGAGATGAAGAAAAGGGTCGCGGCCAACGGTCTTTCCGACCGCGTCACATTTCATGGCGTCATAAATGAACGTGATGCCCTGGCGCGCTATTACGCGGCTTCCGACTTATTTCTGTTCCCCTCCTTTTATGATAATGCGCCTCTTGTTGTGAGAGAGGCTGCCGCTATGGGCACACCATCCATTCTTCTGGAAGGCTCAACAGCGGCTGAAGTGATTCGTGACAGAAAGAATGGCTTCTTAGTGAAGAAGAGATCAGAAGAGTTTGGCAACTTGATTGTTCATTTGGCAGAAAACCGCGATGAATTGCGCAAAGTTGCCGCCGGGGCCAAGGAATCTCTTGTCAGGAGCTGGGAAGATGTCGTCACCGAGGTTGCAGATAGGTACAGGGTCGTTATAAATAACTATAGGAAATAATATGAAAGACTCATCTGCGCCATCATCGTCCGTAAAAAAAGATGGAAATGCCTTCTCGTTCTGGAAGGTTCTTCTTCCTGTTGCCATAGGGCTGGGAGTGGTGGTGTATATGTTTATGCGTGATGCCCGGAAGGAGGATTTCTCTGCTGTCATGGCCTCTATGCACTTTGATTTCCGGAGCGTTATATGCATCATCCTTGGATTCTTGTGTATGTTTGGCCGAGATTTCGGATTGACATGGAGATTCCGAGCGCTGACCGACCGGAAACTTAGCTGGACTCAGGCTTGGAAAGTGGATATGCTTTGCGAGTTTACAAATTGTGTCACCCCGTCGGCTGTTGGAGGAAGTTCGTTGGGGATGGTATTCCTTAATTCACAGGGAATTGAAATGGGACGAGCCACAACCTTGATGCTGACCACTCTCTTTATGGATGAACTTTTTTTCGTGGTTGCGTGTCCCTTCATTGTTTTATTCACATCATCTGCCGACATCTTCGCTTCATCAGGCACAGACTTTTCACACGGGATAAAATATACTTTTTGGGTTGTGTATCTAATCATAACCCTATGGACTTTTATCCTTTTCACCGGAATAATATGGAAACCGGCTTGGATCAAGAAAACTCTCGACAAGATTTCAGGATGGAAGTGGCTTAGAAAATGGAGCGCGCAGATAAGCGGGCTTGGTGACAATATGGTAGCCACATCCGTTGAGCTCCGGAAGAAGCCATTCTCTTTCTGGCTTGAAGTGTTCTGGGGCACCGCCCTTGCTTGGACCTCACGTTATCTTGTGGTGAATGTGCTTTTCTTAGGTTTCATTCCATCCGACGACCGCTATCAATGGATAATTCTTGCGCGTCAATTTGTTATCTGGGTAGTGCTTATGGTGAGTCCCACGCCTGGAGGAGCGGGGCTGAGCGAATGGCTTTTCTCGGAATATTATGGTGATTTGGTCACAACGGCAGGGATAGCACTTGTGTTAGCCATTTTCTGGCGTATAATAACATATTATCTTTATCTTGCCATCGGTGCAGTCATGGTGCCGGCGTGGCTTAAGAAAACAATTGAAAACCATCATCAAAAAGAAAAACAATGAAGTTTCTTGCAATAATTCCGGCACGTTATGCTTCAAGCCGTTTTCCCGGAAAACCTCTTGCAAAGATTTGTGGGGAGGAGATGATTGTGCGGGTATGCCGACGTGTTGCCGAGGCTGGTATAGACCCTCTTGTAGCGACCGATGATAAGCGCATATATGATTGTGTTGAAAGCGCAGGATTCCGCGCTGTCATGACATCCGAGCATTGCGGCAGCGGAACCGAGAGGGTGGAGGAGGCCTACCGGAATGTCGGATCAGATGCAGATGTGATCATAAACGTGCAGGGCGACGAGCCATTCATCAGGAAAGACCAGATAGAGAAATTGAAAAGTCTGTTTGAGAATGTCCCCGAAACAAAGATTGCAACGCTTGTTAAGAGATATGATCCCGATGCACCCTTTGCAGGGCTTAAGGACCCGAATTTGGTTAAGGTAGTGGTTGCTGACTCAGGGGAAGCACTCTATTTCTCTCGAAGCGTGATCCCTTATGTAAGGAATGCAGAGGAGGACAGTTGGTTGGAGAAAACCTGCTTCCTAACTCACATCGGCATCTATGCCTATAAGGCCGCGACATTGAAAGAACTGGTGTCTCTACCCGTTTCCTCCCTTGAAAAGGCAGAAAGTCTCGAGCAACTTCGCTGGCTTCAGAATGGTTATAAAATACTCACCGCCGTCACCGATTCCTCGACGATAGGAATAGACACGCCGGCCGATCTTGAGGCTGCTGAAAAATACTTGAAAAGCATTGGGGAATAGATATGATTCCGGGAGCTTAATATAATATGTTAAAAATGCTTTTTTGCAAAGCTTAATTGAAAGATAATTGCATAAAAATGACTATCTTTGCAAGTCAAAATATTCATGGGGCTAAAAAGTGACCCCGGTCAATTGAAATTAAGGTAAAAAGACAACATACGAATCATGAAAAAGAGCGCACTTCAAAGAGTGAGAGCTGAGTATCAGCCCAAATTGCCCAAAGATCTTCAGGGCTCAGTGAAAGTCAAGTTTGGCGAGGCTACACAATCAGTTGCAGACCAGGAAGAGATTAAGAATCTTTTCCCCCACACTTATGGTATGCCCATCGTGCAGTTTGAGAATGATGAGAATCCTGAGCGTGTAGAGGAGCCCTTCAATGTAGGTATCATCCTTTCCGGTGGCCAGGCTCCCGGCGGACATAACGTGGTAAGCGGTATCTTCGACGGTTTGAAGATGCTTAACAAGGAGAACCGCCTCTATGGCTTCCTTATGGGTCCTTCCGGATTTATCGACCATCAGTATATGGAACTTACAGCCGGATATATCAAAGACTTCCGTAATACAGGCGGTTTTGATATCATCGGCTCAGGCCGTACAAAACTTGAATACCCTGAACAGTTCGATAAGGGTTTGAAGGTGCTTAAGGAACTTAATATCAAGGCACTCGTGATTATCGGAGGAGATGACTCCAACACTAATGCTGCCGTGCTCGCTGAATACTACAAGAATATCGGTGCAGGTGTGCAGGTGATCGGTGTGCCAAAGACAATCGATGGTGACCTCAAGAACAAATGGATTGAGACATCATTCGGTTTCGACACAGCATGCAAGGTATATAGCGAGGTGATCGGCAATATCCAGCGCGACTGTAACTCTGCAAAGAAATACTACCATTTCATCAAGCTTATGGGTCGTTCCGCTTCTCACATTGCGCTTGAATGCGCACTTGAGACTCAGCCGAACATCTGTTTGATTTCTGAGGAGATCCTTGCAAAGCGTATGACTCTCGATAATATCGTCAACTATATCTGTTACGTTATCGCAGAGCGTGCAAAGATGGGTTGGAACTTCGGTACTGTCTTAATTCCCGAAGGACTTATTGAGTTCATCCCCTCGGTGAAGAGTCTTATCTCTGAGCTTAACGAAGTTCTTGTGAATTATGCAGCAGAACTTGAAGGAAAAGAGGAAGAAGAGAAGCTTATTGAGATTCATTCACATCTGTCGCCTGTGAATGCGGATCTTTACAAGTCGCTTCCCAAGCACATAGCCCTTCAGCTCAGTCTTGACCGTGACAGCCATGGTAATGTGCAGGTTTCGCTTATCGAAACAGAAAGCCTTCTCAGCGAGATGGTAGCCAACCGTCTTGAAGAGATGAGAGAAGAGGGTCAGTATAGCGGCAAGTTTGCGGCGCAGCATCACTTCTTCGGTTATGAAGGACGTTGTGCAGACCCGACAAACTTTGACGCTGATTACACCTACGCTCTCGGTTACAATGCCGCAATGCTGATCAATGCCGGCTTGACAGGTTATATGTCAAGTGTGAGAAACCTTACGGATCACACTGAGAACTGGATATGTGGCGGTATTCCAATCACCATGATGATGAATATGGAGCGTCGTAATGGTGAGCTGAAGCCTGTTATCCAGAAGGCTCTCGTTAACCTCAACGGCCGTCCATATCTCAAGTTTGCTTCAAGACGTGAGACCCTTGCGCTCAACACTCTTTATCAGTATCCCGGTCCTATCCAGTATTTCGGCCCCGCTGAGGTCTGCGACCGTCCCTCAATGACTCTTCTCCTTGAGCATGGCAAAGATATTGACTGATTAATTTGCAAAAGATAAGTAAATCATTTAAAAGCGGTGTGCATCTATTTAGGTTGCACACCGTTTTTATACGTCATTACGCATCATATTCACTCATTTATAATCTTTCCATTCTCTTATTTATAATCTTTCTAAACAAAGATTGGAAAAATGTTGTTAAGAAAGTAGGTATCTAACTAAACAACATTTATAAAGGTATGCACATGGCCGATGCGCTGGTGTCGCCTGCGGTAGCCGGAGTGGCCGGTGCGGTGGCAGTAGCATTAATTGCCGTTTCATCAGGCAAGATTAAAAAAATTGAGAGAGAAGATATAGTGCCTCTTATGGGGGTGCTGGGTGCTTTTGTATTTGCAGCCCAGATGATAAATTTTTCCATTCCCGGAACCGGTTCAAGCGGCCATATAATTGGCGGAATCTTGCTTGCCGCCTTGATAGGGCCATGGGCCGGATTCATCACGCTCTGTTCGGTGCTTATCATTCAATGTCTCATATTTGCCGACGGTGGCCTGATGGCGCTTGGATGCAATATCGTCAATATGGCTGCTGTCAGTTGTCTTGTGGCGGCTCCGCTTGTTTATAAACCCATAGCAGGGAGGGGAAAAAGCATTTTAAGGATAACTGTCGGCTCGATAATCGCATCTATCGTTGGCCTTGAGTTAGGGGCTGTATTGGTCACTGTTGAAACAGAGCTTTCCGGAGTGACGGCATTGCCGGCTAAAGAATTTTTAGGATTAATGACAGCCATTCATCTTGCCATAGGCGCTTTGGAAGGAGTCGCTACAGCTATCGTATTGTCGTTCGTAGCCTCCTATAAGCCTGATATGCTTTACTCCCATAAGCGCTATGATGTCGCAACTGTTAAGGGACTTTCGCGTAAGGGAAAAACTGTCATAACAGTTTTTGCGGTTCTTGCCTTGATAATGGCAGCCGGATTCACTTGGTTCGCTTCAGGCGATCCTGACGGATTGGAATGGTCCATAGCGAAAATAACCGGTGACACTGAAATAGGAGCGGCGGCAATTCCTTCTACAGCATTCATGCCTGATTATGACTCAACCTTTGCCGGCGTGATTGGAGGAGTCATAGTTATGGTTCTGTTATGGTGTGTATGCGCAATCATATTCAGAAGGAGGAAAGCATCAATAAAGCATCAATAAGGCAATAAAGAGTAAACTTCTGTAACTTGACAAAGCTTGAAAAGGCATATATGGCTATAAGCCGTGTTGACTCTATCCGGAGAAGATCAGATTCCTCTCCGGCAATCTTGTTGGTTACACTTATCTATCTGATTGCCCTGTTGAGCATTCCGATTGATCAGCCACAAAGGATAATATGGCTTGCTGCATATCCGGTGATAGCATCTGAGATCTCGGGAACAGGCTACGGGAGAATATTTCTTAAATCTTTATGGATACTGCCTCTCCTTGTTCTGATAGGAATTTTCAATCCGATCCTTGACAAAGTCACAGTCTTAAATATAGGTTCTGTTCCTGTCAGCCGGGGATGGGTAACATTCACTTCTATCATTTTCAGAGGTATCCTTTCCTTTCAGGCAGTAATACTGATGGTTTATACAACAGGTTTTATCGATATCTTCAATATGATGAGAAAACTCGGGTTCCCGGCCGTGATGTGTACTCAGATGCTGCTAAGTTACCGTTATCTTTTTGTGATACTTGAAGAGGCGATAACCATGAAGAGGGCCAGGGAGGCTCGTGGATTCGGAAGAAGATCCTACCCGCTTTCCATGTGGGGAAGATTCATAGGCCAGCTATTATTGAAAAGCGCCCGAAGGGCATCTAATATCCATCGAGCCATGAAGGCAAGGGGATTTTCAGGTGCCATGCCTCTCGGCGAAGGAATCTCATGGTCAAAAAAGAGCTGGGTCTGGCTGGCAGCTTGGACCGCAGTGATTCTCTTGCTTCGGTTCGTAAATTTTTCGAAAATCATAACAGGGATATAGAGATGAGTCATCATTTTGTCAGATATGAAAATGTTCATTACCGGTATGAGGATGGAACAGAGGCCTTGAAGGGTATTGATCTCGTCATTACCCATGGTGAACGTGTGGCTTTGCTTGGGCTGAACGGCTCTGGCAAATCGACCCTCCTTCTCCTCACAGATGCATTGCTTTTTCCCTCGGAAGGAGAGGTTAACATAGGCGATGTGCCCGTAACTAAAAAGACAGCCGAGAGCATACGTCGAAGTGTTGGATTCGTGTTTCAGGACCCCGACGATATGCTGTTCATGCCAACCATCTATGATGATGTAGCATTCGGGCCGCGAAATATGAATTTACCGGAGAAGGAGGTGGCTCGCCGTGTTTCTGATGCTTTGTGCGCAGTTGGGTTAAGCGGATTGGAGGAGAAAGCCGCTTATCAGCTTTCCGGCGGACAACGTCGGAGCGCGGCAATCGCGTGTGTATTGTCGATGGAACCTGATATACTTCTTCTTGACGAGCCATCTGCTAATCTTGATGCCAAAGCCCGCAGGTCGCTTATAGATTTGCTAAAAGGTTTTAAACACACCATAATCCTTGCAACCCACGATCTTGAAATGGCAGAGGAATTATGCGAGAGGACAGTGATTCTGTCTCATGGGGAAGTTTCGGCAGATGATAATACTTCAAAAATATTCTCTGACCAGAAAATTTTGAAGAGTTTGGGTCTCTTATGATAGAAAAAGGATTTTGAATTTACATACGATGCTCCTGTTAAAATCGTTATATTTATATTAGGGATAAAGGAACAATCCGTTCATGATCGTTCATGATAGTGAGATAAAACAATTGAGATGAAAAAAATTTTAATTCTTCTTATATATATCTGTGTGTCCCAATGCGTGTGGAAAACTCCCTCACGTGCTGAGACTGTATCGCAGAAAGAGGCCATGAAGATCGCACAAACATTCTTCAACACCCTCTATGAGGAGGTCACTGCTCCTCCAAAACTCGTGTGGAATGGAAGGCAATTGACAACCGACCGTCTCTTCAATCCATTTTATATATATAATTCCCCTAAAGGAGGGTTTGTTATTATCTCAGCTGAGAACAAGGCTTACCCTGTTTTAGGATACAGTCGGGAAAATGTTTTCAGCCGCGAGAAACTGGGTGAGGATGAAACTGAACTTTTGAAGCAATATGCCAGAGAGATAGAGCTGATAAGATATGATAGCCGCATTCCTACATCCTCGTTGGATGCATGGCAGAATATGTCGGCTTATCTCGACAGGGTTGTTAGAAATCCTTATAATTCATCTGAATATAATAATCTTTCCGATGAGAGAAAGGAAAAGATAGAGAGTATCGACCGGAGAAATGGCTGGATTGTTATGCCAACGGCGGTGGAGTTTGTGCTATTTAATCCGGATGATTATCGCGAGCTTACTCTTGAAGATCTGCTCGAGGAGGAGTCAGAGCAGGAAGAGATTCCGTTCAAATTTTATGAGGATTTCCTTGAGACCATGAGGAAAGAGCAAGTGGCGAGTGAGATGGCGTTGGAGGAGATGCTCTCACCAACAAAACCTGTTATAAAGTCGTTGGGTGGCGGTCATTTTGAAATCACGTTTCCTGAATCGGTTAAAATGATGAGGGTTTATGGCATGAACGGGGCTTTAGGCACGGAGCGTTACTTCCGTGACACTCCTGTTGTCAATGTGGATATCTCTGCCCTTGTCCCCGGTTTTTATGCAGGCCTTGTTCTTTCTGATAGCGGGAAAATTTATAGTTTTAAGCTTTATAGATAGTTTTTCGGAGAGTTATGGAATGTAGTGGTTTTTTAAAATCGCAAATAGTTGCGTGGATAACGCTGATAATAATATTTGCCGACTTAGTCCTTTCAATGGCTATACCGGGGATAAAGAAAGCCTGGTGGGAGATGACCGATATCTTCTTTTTCTTTATGATGGCCTTCTCACATTTGGCGTCGATCTATTTGCAGAAGATGAGCTTGCAGGCCTCGCGAACACTTGATAAATGCGCATTTATCTTCGGAGCGCTTGGCGTGATAGCCCTTATCGTAATATTCTTTATCAATCAATTCTCAAAAGTAGGAATTTGATTGAGGTGCATATCATACAAAATATAAACGAGCGGCTCACTTGAGTCGCTCGTTTAATTTCATAATATTTATCAATATTAGCAGGGGAGGGCTGCATTAGTTTTGTGAACAGCTTCCGCACTCTTCTTGAAGAGTTCTTTCTCCTCCTCATTGAGATCAAGCTCGAGGATTTTCTTGATGCCACCCTTGCCAAGGACACAAGGAACACCAATGCAAAGATCTTTCTCGCCATACTCGCCATCGAGGAGAGCAGAGCAGGGAATGATTGCATCCTGATCGTGGATAACAGCCTCGACAACTTCTGCTGTAGCCGCACCGGGAGCATACCATGCAGAGGTGCCGAGAAGTTTGGTAAGAGTTGCACCGCCTACCATAGTGTCAGCTGCAACCTTGTCAAGCTCTTCGGCAGAAAGGAAGTTGGTTACAGGAATGCCGCGAAGAGTTGCGAAACGTTTCATAGGGATCATGGTAGTGTCGCCGTGACCACCGATAACGAAACCTTCGATCTCATTGGGATTAGCCTTAAGAGCTTTGCTCAAATAATATTTGAAACGGCTGCTGTCAAGCGCACCACCCATGCCGATGATACGGTTCTTGGGAAGACCTGAAACCTTATGGATAAGGTAGGTCATTGTGTCCATAGGATTGGAAACGCAAACGATCACAGCATTGGGGCTGTGAGCAAGAACGCTCTCTGTTACCTGCTTAACGATACCTGCATTAACACCGATGAGTTCTTCACGAGTCATGCCGGGTTTGCGGGGAATACCAGAAGTGATGACAACAACGTCGCTGTTGGCAGTAGCTGCATAATCGTTAGTTACACCGGAGATGCGTGTGTTCATATCAAGAAGGTTGGCTGTCTGCATCATATCCATTGCTTTACCTTCGGATACGCCTTCCTTGATATCGATCATAACAACCTCGTCAGCCACTTCACGGAGTGCCATTACATTTGCTGCGGTTGCGCCTACATTACCGGCGCCTA
>CAMWXH010000069.1 GCA_947178165.1 uncultured Porphyromonadaceae bacterium
ATCTAATAATAAGTTATTTACTGAGCAGGAAACCGGAACCGAACCGAAACCGAACCGAAACCGAATGGAAACCAAAACGAAACCGAACGAAAACCGAACTGAAACCAAAACATAACCAAAACAAAACCAAACGGAAAGCTTCGCGCGTGCGCGCGATGGATGTAGATAAGGAAGTAAATATATATTCGAATATATTTACTATGGATGTAGATGTAGAAAAAGAAAACGTCAACAACGTTGGCGTGAAAAACGCTGTGAAAGAATTCTCTTTGAATTTTTATAATCTCACAGGGTAAAATTAGGAAAGAAAAACCGGCTTCGGGAAACCCAAAGCCGGATCGGAAAAATTTAGGGAAAAGGGGGCGCGGAAAAATCAACAGTTGACGCCCCTCATGCGCTCGTAGGTCATGGTCTGCCCTTTGTCAACAATCTCAATCTTGAAATGCAGGGTAGCCCTGTGTGGCATATCTTCAGGAATGAAGGGAATGAGTTTTTGGATCACCTGCTCCACATTGCTGAAGCCAATGTCCTGCACGTAGCCCAACGCATTACCCTTGAAATAGACAGTGCCTTTCACCATATGCTTTTTCGAGAAGCGGAAAAAGTCTGTATCCTCCTGCGTCTGACTGCGCTTGCCCTTGTCGCTCGAAAAGAAGATGAAGTCGATCACCTTCTCGTTAAGAATCCATGCAGGGGAGAAGTCAGGTATGACATAGCCTCGCGTGATGCTGTGTCCTTGGCTGTGGTTCATCGCAAAACCTACATCGGCAATGGAGGCTCCGCAGTCGTTCTGCGCCACAGTGCCCCATGTGTGGCGGAACGTATAGACACAATACCTGTCCTCGCCTTTTATGCCAATGCTCTCGCATATCTGCTTAATTCCGGAGTTGGCCCCACTGCCAAAGCTATCGGAGGTGCTGAACCGGGCGTGAAAGGAGAACAAATACTCATCATCATCAGGAGTGGCATACTTCTCGAATATCGGCAGGAGCAATGACGGCACCCGCATTTCGATGTAGGCATCATCAGACCTGCTCTTGGTGGTCTTAGCCCTGCGGTAGTGCAGTATGCCGTTGTAGTAGTCCTTCTTCCGCATGTTGTATAGGTCAACGGTGTTAATCCCGGCAAGGCACAGCACAAGCATAGCCACGTCATGCCCGATCTCGGTCAACGGCTTTACCAGCTTGGTGGGAGGGAGAGGGGTGGCAAAGAATGTTCTCACCTCCTCCGGCGTGACAGCGAGTTTCTCAGGCCTCTCGGCTTTCGGTATCTTGACTTTCATCCAAGGATTAATCTTTATGCGTATATTGCCTGTGTCGTAATCGTTGTACTCCAGCAACGCCGCCTTAAAGACCTGCCTGAGGCATATAGGATACATTTCCTTGGCTCTTTGGGTAGCTGCCATAGATTTTATCCATCGCTCGATTACAGAAGACGTGAGAGCGCTAAAATTGATTCGGTTGCTTCCGAAGTATTTTTCAAAATGTTTTATCGCCATTTCATAGTTCCGGGCAGAGCGCACCTGTCCTGCATCCTGCATAGAGCGCACGTATTTGCGACAGTAGTCGGAAAAAGAGATCTCATCATTGCCGGATTTGAGAAACGCAATGAGCTCTTCGAGCGACCAACTTGAAATGCTGCGCTTGTTGAGCCTCTCCATGTAGTCCACAACAATAATTGAGACTTGCTGAATTACAAAAGGGTCCTTGATCTCCTTAGTCTTAGGGTTGATGCCTTTACCCCACACATGTTTGTCAGTCTTGATATACCCGACCCTTCCGCCATGAGTCACGCGAATATAGACAGGCCACGTCCCGTCCTTTCTCTGTTTCTGAACACAAATTTTCAAGTTTGCCATATATGAAATTGTTTCTTAGGTTGTTGCCACTCTTAATTCGCTCTAAACTCACTCTAAATGGGGGCTGAGAAACTCTAAACTATTTCTAAAGATTCTCGTACAATCATGCACAGAAACTGTGTCGGAATGTGTTGAAAAAAGAGGTGGTAAACCCTATTTTTCAAGGATTTACCACCTAATTATCTGATAGTTAAGCGTATCAGGATTAATCCTCGATTGCAGCCTGCGCCGCAGCTACACGTGCGATGGGCACGCGGAAAGGTGAACAAGATACGTAGTTCATGCCAAGGTTGGCACAGAATTTAACTGATGAGGGTTCGCCTCCGTGTTCGCCACAGATGCCTACCTTGAGGTCGGGACGTGTTGCACGGCCTTTCTCTACACCCATCTTCACAAGTTGGCCTACACCTACCTGATCAAGAACTTCAAATGGATCTACCTTGATGATGCCATGCTCTTTGTAGAATTTCAAGAACTTGGGAGCGTCATCACGAGAGAAACCGAAGGTCATCTGAGTGAGGTCGTTTGTTCCGAATGAGAAAAATTCAGCTACCTCTGCAATCTCGTTGGCTGTGAGGGCCGCACGAGGAACCTCAATCATTGTACCAACTTTATAGATAACTGAGTCGCCTTTCTCTTCGAATACCTTAGCGGCTGTGGTGTTGATCACGTTAGCCTGGTTCTGGAGCTCTTTGATAGAACCTACAAGGGGAACCATAATCTCAGGCATAACTTTTATGCCACGTGCCTTGCAAGCAAGTGCTGCCTCAATGATGGCACGTGTCTGCATCTCAGTAATCTCGGGGTAAGTGATTCCAAGACGGCAACCACGGTGGCCAAGCATCGGGTTGAACTCTTCAAGAGCATCAACTTTTGCCTTAACCTCTTCGAGAGTGAGACCCATCTCCTCAGCAAGCTCTTTCTGAGTTGCAGTCTGATGAGGCACAAACTCATGCAATGGAGGATCAAGGAGACGGATTGTTACGCCGAAGCCATCCATTGCCTCGAAGATTCCTTCAAAGTCACCACGCTGCATGGGGAGGAGTTTTGCGAGTGCAGCACGACGGCCTTCAACATCAGATGCGAGAATCATCTCACGAACTGACTTGATGCGGTCACCTTCGAAGAACATGTGCTCTGTACGGCAAAGTCCGATACCCTGGGCACCAAAACGGCGAGCTTGTTTTGCATCGCGGGGTGAGTCAGCATTAGTGCGGACAAGTGTCTTTGCAAATTTATCAGAAAGGTTCATGATAGCACCGAAGTCGCCGTCAAGTTCAGGCTCAGTTGTGGGAACCTGACCGTCATAAACATCACCTGTAGAACCATTGAGTGAAATCCAGTCACCTTCATGGTAAACCTTGCCACCCATCTCTACAGTTTTTGCTTTATAGTCAACAAGGATTTCGCCAGCACCGGATACACAACATTTACCCATACCGCGGGCAACAACAGCAGCGTGTGAAGTCATACCGCCGCGCATTGTAAGGATACCCTGTGCAACAGCCATACCGCGAAGGTCCTCAGGAGAAGTCTCGATACGGACAAGGATAACTTTCTTTTTCTTTTCAGCCCATGCTTCTGCATCGTCAGCCTGGAATACAATCTGGCCAGTTGCAGCACCCGGAGATGCGGGAAGACCTTTGGCTACCACTTTCGCGCGCTTGAGGGCATCTTTATCAAATACAGGGTGAAGAAGCTCATCAAGTTTCTGAGGCTCCATGCGAAGCAGGGCAGTCTTTTCATCAATCTTGCCTTCGCGAAGGAGATCCATTGCAATCTTCACCATTGCGGCGCCGGTGCGCTTACCGTTACGGGTCTGGAGCATCCAGAGTTTGCCATCCTGAATAGTGAACTCCATATCCTGCATATCGCGATAGTAGTCTTCAAGGCGTTTTGCAGTTGCGATAAGTTCAGCTGCGCAATCAGGCATTGACTCTTCAAGTGAAGGATATTTTGTGCGGCGTTCCTCTTCGCTGATACCTTGAAGAGCGGCCCAACGACGAGAACCCTCTACTGTGATCTGCTGAGGAGTGCGAACACCTGCAACTACATCCTCTCCCTGAGCATTGATAAGATACTCACCGTTGAAGATATTCTCGCCTGTGGCGGCATCACGGCTGAAAGCAACACCTGTAGCTGAGTTGTCACCCATATTACCGTAAACCATTGCCTGAACATTAACTGCAGTTCCCCATTCCTCGGGAATCTGGTTCATGCGACGATAGATGATTGCACGCTCGTTCATCCAGCTGTCAAATACTGCGCAGATACCGCCCCAGAGCTGTTCCCAAGCTGATTCGGGGAAGTCTTTGCCTGTATATTCCTTAACGGCAGCCTTGAAACGTTTTACGAGCTCTTTAAGGTCGTCAACATCAAGTTCGTTATCGAATTTAACGCCTTTCTCCTCTTTCACCTGATCCATAATAGCCTCGAAAGGATCGATATCAGTTTTGCTCTTAGGCTTCATGCCAAGCACAACGTCGCCATACATCTGCACGAAACGACGGTAGCTATCCCATGCGAAACGAGGGTTGCCGCTCTTTTCAGCCATAGTCTCTACTGTGGCATTGTTCATGCCAAGGTTAAGGACAGTATCCATCATGCCCGGCATAGAAGCACGAGCTCCTGAACGTACAGATACAAGAAGCGGGTTAGAAGGATCATCGAATTTCTTGCCCGTGAGTTCTTCAACATGGGCGATAGCTTTTTCAACATCCTTCTTGATGTCTTCTACCACCTTGTCACGGCCATATTGTGTGTATTCAGTGCAGACTTCAGTTGTGATGGTGAAACCCGGAGGTACGGGCATACCTAAAAGATTCATCTCTGCAAGATTCGCTCCCTTGCCTCCGAGAAGGTTTCTCATCTCGGCATTACCCTCGGCTTTACCACCGCCGAACGTATAGATTTTCTTTGCCATAGAGGTTTTTGAATTTAATATTTATATGACTTTTAGATTGTGTTTCAACGTAAAATATGGAGGAATCTAAATTGCACTCCTCCTAATAATAATATGATTTTTAAGGTTAATGACCCTTCTCTGAGGTATCATTCTCCGATTGTGATATGCAAATTTAATAATTTGTTAGGAAAATCCCAATTATATCCACTCTTTTTACGTGCGTTTGTGAGATTTTAAATAAATCGGCTGTAATTTTTATTCCATTTTAACATACTGCATCATAGTTTAGGCCGGGAATAAAAAAATACGATGTGTCAAAATGCGAAAATTTGACACACCGTAAGCCTATCATAAACCGTAAGCCTATCATAAGAGGACAAATGAAGATTTTTCTTCAGCGTAATTATTAAATCGTGAAGATTTTGAATCACCGATTTTTTAATAGAAAGTTTTTAAATTCACCAAAATCGGCTGAGAGTGGGTTGCTTTTCTTTTCATTTTTAAGAAAAGCCATAAGGCGCTCCGGTATCGTTATCTCTTCTCCGATAATATGTTCTACAGTCTCCTTGAATTTGGCAGGGTGGGCAGTCTCAAGGAAAATGCCTGTTTCCTCTGGCTCGAGCATCTCTGAAAGTGCCCGGAAAGCAACCGCTCCGTGCGGATCGAGCAGATAGCCTTTCTTCTTAAACGTATTTAGCAAGGTTTCAGAAATCTCATTATCGGAATAAGTGGTGCCTGAAATATCTTTGCGAATGTTATCATACGAATTGCCATACAGGTCAATCACCCTTGCAAAATTACTGGGATCTCCAACATCCATTGCATTGGCTATTGTCTGAACCGATTTTTTTGGAGTATATTTCCCCGTTAATAGATAATTATAAAAGATATCATTGGCATTATTGGCGGCGATGAATCTCTTCACCGGCAATCCCATCTGCTTTGCTATCAAACCTGCAGTTATGTTACCGAAGTTACCGCTCGGCACACAAAACACAATCTCAGAAGCATCAACACCGGCTTTCACAGCTTGTGCATAAGCATAAAAATAATAGAACATCTGCGGAAGAAATCTGGCGACATTGATTGAATTGGCTGAAGTTAGCATCATAGCGTCTTTTAACTCCGAGTCAAGAAAAGCTTGCTTCACGAGAGTCTGACAATCATCGAATGTTCCGTCAACCTCAATCGCAGTTATATTCTGTCCAAGAGTTGTGAACTGAGCTTCCTGAATCTTACTTACCTTCCCCTTGGGGTATAACACGAAAACCCTGACGCCATCAACACCGAGAAAACCATTTGCCACAGCACTTCCCGTATCGCCCGATGTAGCAACCAAAACATTCACAATCCTATCTTGATTCTCTCGATTGAAATAGGCCAGCAAACGAGCCATAAAACGGGCTCCCACATCTTTAAAAGCCAATGTTGGGCCATGGAAAAGCTCAAGTGAATATTTATTGTCGTCAACCTTTACAAGAGGGATAGGGAAGTTAAGGGTTTCCTCCACTATCCTTTTCAAAGCCTCCGGGTCAATGTCTTCTCCAAATAAAGCATAGGCAACCTCATAAGCCATCTCCGAGAGAGACATTTCAGGGAGCCTCATGATAAAATCATCAGTCAGCTTTGGAAAAGAAAGCGGCATATAAAGACCCTTGTCTGGAGCAAGTCCTTTCACCACTGCTTCATCAAGAGAGACTTCAGGAGATTTTCCCGCCGTACTTCTATATTTCATTTCTTAGTGTTTTTAACGTAAAAATTCTTTAATAAATTCATCTCCCTTCATTCTTCCATACACGCCATTGCCTGCCTCATTTTCAGAATACCTCTTCACATCATCAGGAGCCAAATCCTTTCGATATATTATAAATGGAACAGGAGAAGATGTATGGGTCTTAATCCTGCATGGGGTGGGATGATCAGGCAACACTGCCAGAGCTACCTCTTGACCGAATTCTTCAAGTGCTTTTACAATAGGAGCCACAACGCGAGAATCAAGAGCCTCAATTGTTTTCTTTTTTAACTCTATATCTCCCTCATGCCCGGCTTCATCACTTGCCTCTATATGCAGGAATACAAAATCAGCATCGCCTCTTAAGGCCGCTAAAGCCGCCTCAACCTTTCCCTCGTAATTAGTATCATAAAGACCGGTGGCTCCCTCTACATGGATAGGGGAGAGACCTGCATACACCCCAATTCCGTTTATGAGATCAACTGCCGATATCACATATCCTTTCCCGATTCCAAAAAGATGCTGCATCGTTTTCATCGCCGGCTTATATCCAGGACTCCATGGCCAGATGCTATTTGCAGGGTCTTTCCCTTCCGCAATTCTCCGCAGGTTGACAGGATGTTTCGACAGGATCTTTTGCGATTTCTCTATCAGTCCATTAATATACTCAGCAGTAGCTTTGCCACTTTCTGTTTCAGCCTTAATCAGAACCTGATTGAATGGAGTGCCGGGCACATCGTGAGGAGGAGTGCATATAATATTTTTATCTGCATTCTTAACTTTGAGAAGATGACGATAGCTGACTCCGGTATAGAAAGAGGAACGGCCATCATTAAGCTCTTTATTCAAGGCCTGTATTAGTTCATCAGCCTCATCGGTGGAGATATGACCGGCAGAATGGTTCTTAATACGTCCCTCTTTGTCAATACAGATCAGATTGCAACGCATTGCCATTTCATCCGGAGCAATGTCAACACCCATGCTGGCCGCTTCAAGAACTCCACGCCCTTCAAACACCTCCGGAAGATTATATCCAAGAAGTGAGAGATGTGCAATTTCGCTGCCCGGGGAGAACCCCTCCGGCACAGTGGCCAACAGCCCGTTTCTGCCTTTGGCGGCAAGAGCATCCAGGGTGGGAGTGAAGGCAGCCTCCAATGGTGTGAGTCCGCCTAAAGCCTCACACGCTTCATCAGCCATTCCGTCTCCCAAAATTATTATTTTTTTCATATCCTGATATAAATGGAGGTATTAATCTTAAAACTCGCGCTTACCTTATATTAGCAATGCTTATGATGTCAGCAAAAACTCCGGCAGCGGTCACCTCCGCCCCGGCGCCATATCCCTTAATCACCATCGGATATTCCATGTATCTCTCCGTAGTGAGAAGAATCACATTGTTGCTTCCTGCTAAAGTGTAGAAAGGATGGTCTGCATCAACAAGGCGCAAGCCAACACTCACTTTACCATTGTCGAGCGCCGCTACAAACCGGAAATGACGATTATTCTCCTCAGCTTTCGCACGCTTGCTTTCAAATTCCTCATCAAGGCCTTTTATTCTCTCAATGAAATCTTCCGGTTCTCCTTCAAAAAGCTCCTCAGGGATGAACAGGTTTTTCTCAACGTCTTCCTGCTCAACATCATACCCGGCCTCGCGGGCAAGGATGACCAGCTTTCTAATCACATCTTTTCCTGAAAGGTCAATCCTGGGGTCAGGTTCCGTATAACCGGCCTCCTTGGCAAATTCAACCGCCTTGCTAAGGGGAACATCCTTTGCAAGCACATTGAAAATATAATTCAATGTTCCGGAAACAACAGCTTCAATCTTCAATATCTTATCACCGGAATTTATAAGAGAATTGATGGTATTTATGATAGGAAGGCCGGCACCGACATTGGTTTCAAAAAGATATTTCACATCTTTTTTACGTGCCGTCTCCTTAAGTTTTCGATATGAACTGTAGGATGATGAAGCGGCAATCTTATTAGCGGCAACCACGCTTATATTATTTTCAAGCAAATCCCCATACAGGTTAGCAATTTCAGGCGAAGCAGTGCAATCGACAAAAACCGAATTAAAGATATTCATCTTTAAAATATTCTCCTTCAAAATCTCTGGATTACTCTCAATTCCATTATTCATTAGCTCTTCGCGATAACAGGTGATATCGATACCGTCCCTATTGAAGAGCGCCCGCTTGCTCGTGGCAATTCCAACTACATTGATCCGAAGGTTCTTCTCCTTCATGAGTTTATCCTGCTGCTTGGCAATCTGCTGCAACAGCTTGCTGCCCACGTTTCCTGTTCCGGCAAGGAAAATATTAAGGACCTGTGTTTCGGAAAGGAAGAAAGAATCATGAATCACATTTAGCGCTTTACGGAGGCTTCTTTTCTCTATTACAAATGAGATATTGGTTTCAGACGCACCTTGAGCGCATGCAATTACATTGATGCCATTCCTTCCGACCGTGTTAAAGAGTTTTCCGGCAAGACCGGTGGTATGTTTCATATTTTCTCCAACCACAGCCACAGTGGCAAGATCGCGTTCAGCTTTGATGTCATTGAACATACCGGATTCAAATTCCGCCGCAAACTCCTCACGCAAAGTTTCAACAGCAAGGTCAGCATCAGCATTCCTTACCGCAATGGTTGTGTTGTTCTCACTGGCAGCCTGACTCACAAGGAAAACACTCACTCCATTATTCTTCAGCGCATTAAAAATCCTGGAGTTTACGCCAATCACTCCAACCATGCAAAGGCTTGTTAGAGTGACAAGACAGGTATCATTTATAGAGGAGATTCCTTTTATAGGCTTGCCATTAGAAGAAGACTTCTTGTTGCTTATCAAAGTCCCGGGAGCAGAAGGATTGAAAGTATTCTTAACAAGGATTGGTATGTTCTTGTGATAGACAGGATAGATCGTGGGGGGATAAATCACCTTCGCCCCGAAATTGCATAATTCCATGGCCTCGGTAAAAGATAACGAATCAATTACGTATGCACTGTCTATCACCCTTGGGTCGGCAGTCATAAACCCGTCAACATCGGTCCATATTTCCAGCACATCAGCATCGAAAGCAGCCGCCATAATGGCTGCAGTATAATCGGAACCTCCTCTGCCAAGATTTGTGACATCGCCATGCCTGTCAGAAGAAATGAAACCTCCCATAACAGCCGTTTGCCATTCAGCTTCTCCAACGTTTTTCTCTATCAAAGAATTTGTGAGATGAGAATCGAGAATATTCTCTCCGTGTGGGTTGCGTTTGGTTTTTATGAATGTGCGGGAATCAAAATGGGTAGCGTTTTCAATTATATTGGCCACTATGATACTCGAAAGCCTTTCGCCATAGCTCACGATTATATTGAGCGCGCGGGGTGAAAGGTCGTGCAACAGCATCACACCCTTAAAGATGTTGCCAAGCTCCTCCAGCATCATCCTGACAACAGACTCCGTAGCGGCTCTGCGCGTTTCGGGCACTGAATTCTCAACAATCTCAAGATGACGCTCTACAATGCGGGCGTATGAATCAAGATAACGAATGTCGTCGGCCACAGCCAGACGGGCAGTAGATATAAGGAGGTCGGTAATGCCGCCTAAAGCGGATACGACAACAATCTTTTTTTCGGAATCTCCTTCCACTATACTTTTCACAGTAGCGAGACTATCCGAAGATCCAACGGAAGAACCACCAAATTTTAAAACCTTCATTTCAACTGGTAAAGAAAACTTTAAATGATGGCTCACCTATAAAAATGAGATGAGCCATCAAACATTATCATCGCAGGGAGGGTTAGCCGCCTGAGGCTTATATCAATTAATTATTTTCGGGACGAAGCTGGCGAACCACTGCTCCAACCTGCCACATTTCGCTTTCACGAAGGTCTTTAAGTTCCTTCTCAAGACCCTCACGATAACCCGGCTTGGAATTGGAATCAATTGAATTCTGTGCTTCCACGCCGGTTGCTACGCTCTCGTATAGCTTTTCCACCACGGGCTTGATGGCATCATGGAACGGACCCATCCAGTCGAGAGCACCACGCTGTGCGGTGGTTGAACAGTTAGCATACATCCAATCCATCCCTTTTGCTGCAAACAGCGGCATAAGAGATTGCGTAAGCTCCTCAACAGTCTCATTGAAAGCCTCTGATGGAGAGTGCCCTTTTTCACGAAGAACCTCATACTGGGCAAGCAACAATCCCTGGATTGCACCCATAAGGGAACCGCGTTCACCGGTCAGGTCGCTATATGCCTCACGTTTGAAAGTAGTTTCAAAGATATATCCGGAGCCGATACCGATTGCAAGAGCAAGTGTCCGTTCGAGCGCACGGCCTGTGTAATCCTGTTCAACAGCATAGCTTGAATTCAGCCCACGGCCTTCAAGGAACATTGTGCGAAGAGAGGTTCCCGAACCCTTGGGAGCAACTAAAATGAGGTCTATATCCTTAGGAGCAACCACTCCGGTGCGTTCGGGCCATGCAATAGCAAAGCCATGAGAGAAATAGAGCGCTTTCCCGGGGGTGAGGTGTTTCTTGATTGTTGGCCATACAGAAATCACGGCTGCGTCAGAAAGCAGACACATTATGATAGTGGCCTTCTCGCAGGCTTCCTCTATTGAAAAGAGGCTTTCACCCGGAACCCAGCCATCGTTGATAGCCTTTTCAAATGTTTTTCCTTCGCGCTGACCTACTATCACCTTGAAACCGTTGTCACGAAGGTTGAGGGCCTGGCCCGGACCTTGCACGCCATATCCGATAACAGCTATTGTTTCATCTTTCAGAACTTCACGGGCTTTCTCAACAGGGAATTCCTCACGGGTGATTACCGTTTCCTCAATCTCACCAAACTTAAGTTTTGCCATAATAAAAATCTTTTTATGGTTTTATGCTCTTTCCCATAATTCAAGTTCCTCTTGCCCTACGGGAAAAGAAACGTTAATTAATAATTGACCTCTTCTGTGTATTTATTTGGAAGAATCGAGACACGCAACACATCTACGCGCTTCTCAATCTGTTTTATTATCTGTTTCATAATCTCCGGAGAGCTTCGGAAAATTACCGAAATCTTATGCACTCCTTCGGTTGAACAAGGCTTAGCTTCCAGATACTCTATATTAACGCATCTTCTGCTGAAAGTCATAGCAACCTGATGCAAAACACCGACATGATTCTCGGAATAAACCTCAATGGTATAAAGCTGATTATCCATTCTCAATTATTTTCAGGTTTATAATATTCATTTTCAGCTAAAAGAATTTCATTCACCGCCGCCCCGGGAGGAGTCATGGGGAAAACCATATCTTTAGGCTCTATATTGACATTCAAAAGATATGCTCCTGTGTGTTCCACCATTCGGGCAATGGCTCCATCCAGTTCCTCACGACAGGAAACATCCTCAGCCGGAATGCCGTATGCATCGGCAATCATCCTGAAATCAGGATTAATCATAGGGGTGGCGCTGAAACGACCGTTAAAGAACAGATGCTGCCACTGACGCACATTCCCTAAGAAATTGTTATTAAGAAGCACAATCTTGACTCCAAGATTATATTCCATAATCATCCCGAGTTCCTCCAAGGTCATCTGGAAACCTCCGTCACCCACAAAAAGCACAACATTTCTTTCAGGTGCCCCTATCTTAGCACCGATAGAGGAGGGGAGACCAAATCCCATCGTGCCAAGGCCACCGGAAGTGACAATGCTTCTTGGAGATGTGAATCCAAAATACTTTACACCAAACATTTGGTTTTGGCCTACATCGGTCACAAGAATGGCATCCTCACCAAATGCCTTGCTGACCCTGCTCACCACTTCTCCCATAAGCATCTTTCCATCGTCCGTGGAAGCATTTATCTCGCGTTCCATAACCTTGCTCTTCTCAGTCTCTTCGTGTGGGCGGAAGGAATCAAGCCATTCGGAATGCTTATTCTCATTAACAAACGGAAGCAGTTTTTCGAGGGCTTCCCTTACACAACCATGGATATGAAGGTCGCTTTTTACGCATTTATCAAATTCACTTGCATCAATATCCACATGAATAATCTTTGTATCAGGAGCATATTTTGTAACATCTCCTGTCACACGGTCGTCAAAACGCATGCCAAGGGCAATGATGACATCTGCCCTGTTAGTATTGATATTTGGACCTATGTTTCCATGCATCCCAAGCATACCCTTATATAGAGGATGCGACGATGGGATGGATGATAATCCAAGCATGGTGCATGCAACCGGTATCTCTGCTTTTTCAGCAAATTCAATTAGAAGTTGCTCTGCTTTTGCGATTGCAATTCCATGACCGGCAAGAATCATGGGTCGCTTAGAATTATTGATCAATTCCGCGGCTTCAAGAAGCACTGAATCCTTAATTTCCGGAGATGGGTGATAGCTCCGGATATAATTGCATGTTTGGGGTTCGTATTCAGCCAAACCTGTCTGGGCATCTTTTGTAATGTCAACCACAACAGGTCCCGGTCGTCCGGAATTGGCAATATAGAACGCTTTTGCTATAGCTAAAGAGATATCTTCAGGTTTACGCACCTGAATTGTCCACTTTGTTACCGGAAGAGTCACGCTCACTATATCCGATTCCTGGAATGCATCTTTACCCAAGAATGGAGTAGCCACCTGACCTGTTACAGCAACAATAGGCGTACTGTCGATAAGCGCGTCATTAAGACCGGTCAAAAGATTCATCGCTCCGGGGCCGGAAGTTGCGAACACCACCCCGGTCTCACCTGAAACCCTGGCAAATCCCTCTGCCGCGTGGATAGCTCCTTGTTCGTGACGTGCAAGATAATGATTAATCCGGTCGGTAAAGTCATATAACTTATCATAAACCGGCATAATTGTGCCGCCAGGATAACCGAATATGTTCTTGACCCCTTGGTCAATCAGAGACCTTATCAAAATTTCCGCACCTGAGATTCTTTTACTCATCTGGTTGTCGTTTAAATTTCTGTTCTAACTCCGCCTTTATCAGCAGAAGTGACTGAAGCCGCGTATGCCTTGAGCGCACGGCTTATATATCTATCACGCATTCTTGGTGTGAAGGCATTTTTCCCGAACGCATTTTCCTCATCACGTCTCTTTGAAAGCTCTTCATCTGAGAGACGCACATTTATAGAACGTGCAGGGATATCGATATCTATGATATCGCCATCTTTGACAAGGGCAATGTTGCCGCCGGCAGCGGCCTCCGGGGATATATGACCGATTGAAAGCCCCGATGTGCCCCCCGAGAAGCGGCCATCTGTAATCAGGGCACACTCCTTCCCAAGATGCTTGCTTTTGATATAACTTGTAGGATATAGCATCTCCTGCATCCCGGGGCCTCCTTTAGGACCTTCATAAAGAATCACGACCACATCGCCACTCTTTACCTTATCAGAAAGGATTCCTTCTACAGCTTCCTCCTGCGAATTGAACACCTTGGCCGGACCGGAAAATCTGAATATGCTTTCATCCACTCCTGCAGTCTTCACTACACAGCCGTCAAGGGCGATATTCCCTTTGAGCACGGCAAGTCCTCCATCTTTAACATACGCATGTTCAAAATCGCGAATACACCCCTTTTCACGATTGGTGTCAAGTTCTGCATATTCATTCGCCTGCGAACCCATTTCAACGGTGTGTTTCCCTCCCGGTGCTGAATGCCACAGAAGGTCGGCCTGTTCAGAATATTCTGAGCTTCCAACAGCAAATCTTTCAATAGCCTCGCCAAGGGTCATACCGTCAACACGCTTAACCTCAGTGTTCAGGAGACCCCCTTTATCCAATTCCTTCATAATGGATAGTATTCCTCCAGCTCGGTTCACATCTTCAATATGATACTCGCTATTAGGAGCAACCTTGCATAACACAGGAGTTTTCCTTGAAAGCATATCGATATCATCCATCGAAAAATCGGCTCCGGCTTCATTTGCCACGGCAAGAAGATGCAGGACGGTGTTGGTGCTTCCACCCATTGCAATGTCAAGAGTCATGGCATTAAGCATTGCATCTCTTGACGCTACATTTCTTGGAAGGACACTTTCATCGCCATCCATATAATATTTATACGTATTCTCTACAATCTTGCGTGCAGCATCTTTAAAAAGATCTATTCGGTTTTTATGGGATGCAAGGAGGGTTCCGTTTCCGGGCAATGCAAGGCCAAGAGCTTCATTAAGGGAATTCATGGAGTTGGCAGTGAACATTCCTGAGCATGAACCGCATGTAGGACATCCATTTTTTTCAAGCGCTTCTATATCGCTGTCCGACTTTGAATTATCGGCCGCATCAATCATAATATTGATAAGGTCAACTTTTTTACCCGCCACATTGCCGGCCTCCATAGGACCGCCCGACACAAATATTGCAGGTATATTAAGACGCATCGCCGCCATCAGCATACCGGGTGTTACCTTATCGCAATTGCTTATGCATATCATTGCATCAGCCTTATGGGCATTTACCATATATTCCACCGAATCGGCAATAAGATCGCGAGAGGGGAGGGAATATAACATGCCATCATGGCCCATTGCAATGCCATCATCAATCGCAATAGTGTTGAATTCAGCGGCAAAGCAACCAAGCTTCTCGATTTCCTTTTTTACTATTTGACCTATTTCATGCAGATGGGTGTGACCGGGCACAAACTGGGTAAAGGAGTTGACAACAGCAATAATAGGTTTCCCCATCTGCTCCTCCTTCATGCCATTTGCCCGCCAAAGTGCTCTCGCTCCGGCCATTCGGCGTCCGAATGTGCTGGCGTAGCTTCTTAGTTTATTAACCATAATCTTCTTACCTGTAAGGGCGGAAACACGCAAAGCAACGTAAATAATTATCCACCTCTAAATTTGAAGTCGTAAAATTATACAAAATTTTAATAATAGCCAAATTTTACTATCATTTTT
>CAMWXH010000070.1 GCA_947178165.1 uncultured Porphyromonadaceae bacterium
TGATAGTTGCAGTCATTGGCGCAGGGTCTTCAGTCAGCTTATTGTCCATCCACCAATCTCCTGTAGGATAAGCACAGAAAATGTAGTCGTTCATAACTGTTTGAGGGTCAAAAGTAACCGTCATAGTCTCTGAATCAAACTTGCCGGTCAGATTTCCTCCTTCATAAGGAAAGAATCCTGTAAAAGTAAGTTCATCCTCATTAGCAGAGACGATAACCTCATGATTTGAAAGATCCACTATATTCCAGTCTTCCGTACTGCTTCCAAACGGTTCCAGGTCAAGGACTATGAAAGGATTTGCCACATATTTGCCTTCCAACATAGAAGCACTTATCAAATCTTTCTTTATAGGGGTCAGAGTGGTGTTATAGTAGTTTGTGGCAAGGACATCAACACCGCTTACAATCGACCACATATCAAACACGATGACTCCATCCGAAACCTTAGCAGAACATGGGGTCGGCTCTTCGGTCAGCTTATTGTCCATCCACCAGTCTCCTGTCGGATAGCCACAGAAAGTATAGTTTCCTAAGACAGGCTGAGGTTGGAAAACTACCGTTGATGTCTCAGGGTCAAATTCTCCTGATATTGATCCGTCCTCGAGAGGGAAAAGGTTTTCAAATCTTAGTGTATTGCCTTCAGCTGTGACAGTAACCTGATATGGCTCAAAGGTAACCGGTGTCCAGTCATCGCCCGCATTACCGAATGGGCCGAGGTCAAGCACTGTAAGATTGGCATCAAAAACTCCGCAGAAATCTGCTATTTCGGTTGCAGAGACGTTATTAACCGAGATTGCTGCAACAGCGATAATCGAAAGGAATTTTTTAAACATAATAATAAGTTTTAGATGAATTAATAATTTCTGATAGCGGCTGTGTCATAAGTGAAGGACGCTTTGGTGTTGGTGGCATCAATGTAGGTCGGAGTACCTTCAATTTTAAATGTAAATGTTTCGGGTGAAAACTCCTGGTTAAGACCGGTGGCTAACAAATAAATGCTAACCCTATCAGTATTTTTTGAGATATAAAGATTCCCTTTTTGGAAAATGTAGAATCCATTATATCCGTAATCCTCACCCATGTAATACCATCTGCGCAGCCAGCATGAGCCATACACTCCCATATTGTCATCAAAGAATCCCGCGCTGCAATATTGATTCATATCATTTCCTTGTAAAGAAATGGGATATTTACCTTCATTCAATAGGAAATCACCGAACTCAACTATGGGTTTTTGATTAAATTGAATGTTTATCTGGTCTTGGTAGTCTTGTCCGACGTATGGCGACGGATATTTCTCTCCGGTGACGTTTATGAGACCTGTAGTATAGGGCATATCACTGAGCTGTCCGTAAAAAACAGCATTAATATTGGAAGATGCAATTTTACGGAAATCTCCTTGGATCACATATACAGATAATCTTTTTCCTACGCTTGTTATATCAATCTGACCGCTCCTATGAGGAATCCTGAGAGGATCGGCCACAATGGAAAGTTTATTGTCGCTTTTGGAAACGTCCATCCATTCTCCGCCGTCAATAATTTCAAATGACCAACCATGGATGCTCGCTGATATCTCTACTTCAGCTTCCAGATTCCCGTCTTCCAAGGCGACCACCATAGGAGAGAGCGATAAAGTGTGCTCGCCAAGGGCAGCTTGCCTGACAATGACAGTTGCTGATGATGTGGGTTCTTCTTTTTTGAAAAGTCTGATTTCCCCTTCCCTTTCTTCTCCTGTATTAGGAAGGACATTGATTTCAAGCGTTCCGGAACCGCTGCCATAAGTCGGAGTCAGAGTGATCCATGAGACTGTGGCTGCAGCACTCCATTGTGCATCACCCGCCACCTCAATTTGCAGGGTTTCCCCATCACAGCCTATCTCAATCTCATTCTTTGAGACCGATAGGGTGCTTCTTTCTTCATTTTCACTGCATCCTCCGCAAACTATGAAGATAGAGAGGGCAATGAACCATACAATACTAAAAAGTTGATGTCGTTGCATTGTGAAAAGGATATTACTTGTGTTAATTTTGCCGCAAGTTATCCTTTTTTCTAAAATCAGGCAACAGATTTCCGATAAACAGCGACTATTGATGATAAAGAGGGACTATTGATGATAAAGAGGGTGGACGGTAAGGAGATTTAATGCATTCCAAACCAATCAAGGAAATCTTGACGTTTATTTTGTGGCACAATCACGATTGTTTCTTTTTCTCCAGCTGTCAGTGTAACCTTAAGAGCACCTTTAAAAAATCTATTGACTTCGGAAACAGCTTTTATGGATGCCAAAACATTTCTTCGCAAGCGAAAAAAATTATCGTATGGCAATCTGTCTTCAAGTTCTTTAAGCGACTTGAAGCCGGTTAATCCGCTTTTTCCGGTCTGGTTAATACATATTACACATTTATCCTCACTTTCGAACCATCTCACCTCTTCCAAAGGGATGTGGCGGTAACTATCCCCTATAGTCAGAAGTATTCTGGGAATTGTCATTTGAGACGGTTTGCTTAACACTGGGTCTGATACGCACTGCTGATGATTTAATGAACGGGAGGGATCTTCTGAATCATGCTCTCTGAAGAATCTTTCAAATTTTTGCAATGCTTTTTCGAGGGCTTCTTTTGAATATGGCTTCAAGAGGTAATCAAGACTGTTAAGATGGAAAGCTTGGAGGGCATAATCAGAGTAGGCTGTGGTGAAAATAATTGAAGCGTTTGTCTCAACTTTATCAAAAATTTCAAAGCATTGACCGTCATCAAGCTCAATATCCATAAAAATAAGGTCGATGTCGCCGGATGCGGTCAGATTGTCGCAAGCCTCGCCTATTGTCTCTGCAATGCCAACTTCTGTCCAATCGGGACGCAATGATTTTATATTCCTTCTTAATTCCTCTCTTGAGAGACGTTCATTTTCAACAATTAAATATTTCATATATATTAGATTTAAAGGGTATTCCACTTTCTGTCAATTTCAATATATGGCACTTCAACAGAAAAGACTGTACCGTTATTGGAAATGATCAGCTCTTTATTGTAGCTTTGAAATATGTTTTTCAGGATCTCTAATGAATGCGGACCCCCGTGTTTTGCATATTTTCTGGTATTCTCGTTAATTGGATTTGAAATCCGGATTCCTTTTTGCATAAACATAATTTCCACTTCCATGGGAGAGGCAGATGTAAGCCGGTTATGTTTGACCACATTTTCTATAAGCAATTGCAAGGAAAAGGGAATAACAGAGACATTAGGAGGGGGAGTGCCTATAAAGTTTATTTTGAGTTTTGAATCGTACCGCAAGCTAAGAATATATATATAATGCTCTACGAACCTAAGCTCACTTTCTAAGGCAATTTCTTTTTTATTTTGGTTGTCAAGAATATATCGATAGATTTGAGAGAGAGAAAGGATGAAATGGCGAGTATCGTCAACATCAGCGTTCCCTTCCATCGAATAAAGGATGTTGAGGCTGTTGAAAAGGAAATGAGGCTTGAATTGCGCAAGCATCATCTGTTGTTTATAGTCCATCAATTGCGTTAAAGCTTCAGTACGTTCTTCTTCTGCCTTTCTTTTAATGATTTCATAATATACCACATAACATATAAGATATATTACAAAACTATTGAAGAATGTACCTCCCCATTCCACATATTGATGGGTGATGAGAATAAAACAGGTATTAATTAATCCCACAGCTCCCATTGAAAGAGAGAGGGTGATAAATATCCGGAAAATCATTCGGCATCTATATGGGGGAAGGAAGACTATCGCTGAAATAATTATCCATAAAAGCGTCAGGGGAAGGAGATTCATAAGGTAGGTATTAATCAACACCGTTGTGGAACCATACGCATTTATTACCCCGTAGCGCATCCATACATAGAAAAACTGGAAAAGGGCGCAGTAAATGAGTATGACCATTATAAGCCCGGATATAATTTTCCAGGGATGGCGTTTTAATAGCAGGAATGAATATGTTGGATTGACCTTAGTAATCATCAGTATATAGTAAAAATTGTGGGATGGGATAAAAATCCCTCAATTTTATATCCGTCTATATTTCAATTGAAGAATTATGAGCTTGCATGACTCGCTGGATTTAAGTTTATGCAAAGATAATGAATGGGTTTCAGAAATGGAAATAGATATGAGAAAATACGTCTAAAAAGAGAGAAATGAAGACGTTATTCCGACATGAATGGAACGACACAATCCAAGAAGTTACGCTTTGCTTTGGAACCGTCTAAAAGCGATAAATTTTTCTCATCACGTTCAAAAGCTTCAGCTTAAGTTCTTATAAAGATATGCTGTAAATTCCGAATGTTCAATAAGTTCAAAATCCCTTAAGCTTATAAGGAAATAAAATCACGCGAAGAAAAGGAGCATCGTCAGCACACGGAGAGTAAGAGGCGACTCTGCTTCGCGCCCTTCGTCCCTTCGCGTGAGATTAATTCCCCCGTCTTTTCTGCTCCCTTCCCCGTGGAGCTTTCGCTCCGAAAAGTTCTCCGCTTGGATTCATTCAGATTCCCCCCTGATTTCCCCGGCTGGATAAATAACTGAAAACATCCAAGCGCAGAACTCTCAAAGCTTCGTTTTACGGGAAAAGAGGCAGCAGAGGGGCAGAATCCAGCTCGATATGCCGTTGTTGGATACTTTGACAGGATTATAATTACAATAAATTTGGCTTATAGAGATTTTAGTATTACCTTTGTATTACCCAATTGTGTGCAATTGCACACAAAAAGTTAATAGAAATGATAATCAAACGTGATACTTATCTCAAGAAATTGATATCTGTGCGCCACAACGGAATGATAAAGGTGATTACCGGAATCCGCCGATGCGGCAAATCATTCTTGCTTTCAACCATCTATGCCAATTGGCTGAGAGAACAAGGGGTTGACGAGGCCCATATCATTCAGATAAATCTGGAAGATCGTAGGAACCGATTGCTTCGGGATCCGGATGCTCTTCTTGAGTATATTGATTCAAGAATCCTGGATGAAGCTATTCACTATATTATGATAGACGAGATTCAACATGTTCCGGAATTTGAGGATGTATTGAACAGTTATCTTGGGATGAATAATGCCGATGTATATGTAACGGGGAGCAATGCGAAGTTCTTATCTAAGGATGTGATAACGACTTTTAGAGGACGAGGGTTCCAGATACGAGTCAACCCTCTTTCATTTAGCGAATATCTTCCTGCATCTGGTCTAAGCAAAGAGGATGGATTGACGGAGTATATGTTTTATGGCGGAATGCCACAAGTTGTGTTATTGAAAGAGACCGAGTATAAGAGAAGCTTACTAAAAGATCTTTTTTCACAAACGTATATCAAAGATATAGTGGAGCGTTATCATATCAAAAATAGTGAGATGCTTGATGAACTCCTTAATATACTCGCCTCCGGTATTGGCTCGCTTACTAATCCAACGAAGTTAGCCAATTCTTTTGAAAGCATTCATCACGAAAAAGTCAACCGGAGAACCCTTTCTTCCTATCTGGAATACCTTGGAGATGCATTTATAACAGAACGGGCCGAAAGATATGATATAAAGGGGAAGCGATACATTGACAGTCCGTATAAGTACTATTTTTCCGATATGGGATTAAGAAATGCAAGACTTAATTTCCGACAAGTCGAACGCTCGCATATAATGGAAAATATCGTATATAATGAATTGCTATTTCGAGGATTTTCAGTAGATGTAGGAGTTGTACCTGTTCAGCGTTTACAAAATGGTGAACGCAAACGGGCACAATTGGAGGTGGATTTTGTATGCAACAAGGGCTATCTTAGGTATTACATTCAATCAGCTCTGGAGATGCCTAATGAAGAAAAGATTCGTCAGGAGTTGGCTTCATTACGCAATATAGATGATTCTTTCAAGAAAATAGTAGTGGTAGGGACACATCATCCTCTATATCATAATCAAGATGGCTTCACGATCATGAGCATCTATGATTTTCTCCTCAATGAAAATTCATTGGAACTCTAATCTTACAATATCTATTTTGTAGGATGTTTGTATTTCGTTGTTTCAAAATATCTTTTTCTCTTGAATGGGGGTGAATGATGAACTTATGGAGCTCGCGGCTCTTGAGAGAAAAAACTAACGCAAAGTAAAGAGGGAAGTTTCCATCTCTATCCGCATTAAAGTTTATGCAAAGATAGCGAATGGATTTCATAAATGCAAAATGCTCTGTTTTATCTCCTTGCCGTAAGCTTATTCACCCAGCTTGCCGATGGATCTGAGCCATTCAATGCGATAAATCTGATATTGCGTTGACGCTTCGATCATATCGCTATGAGCCTGCTGCCATTGGTTCTGGGCATCCATAAGGTCGGTAAGGTTAGACATCCCGGTGTCATATCTCTCCTGCATCACTCTCAGATTCTCCACAGCCTGCTTAAGGGCGGTCTCCGCAGTCTTTATCAGGGTCAGTCCGTCCTCAAGATTCATTGCGGCTTGTCGTGCTTGCAATTCGAGCAGTTCCGAATTTTCCTCAAGTTCCAGTTGTGAACGTTCCACCTCCAGCTTGGCACGTCTCACCTTCTTTGCACCCTCTCCCCAATGGAAAATAGGAATCTGCACTGCAAGCATCGCCATCCCGAAATTATCCTGCATCTTGGTTGTATAAGGAATCATCATTCCATTCCCCACATCAGCATACCCTTTCATTTTAATGTTGCCATACCAGTTGTATCCAAGACTTAAACCAACGGTCGGGAGGAAATCGCCAAGCGTCATCTTTACCTGTTGGCGAGAGGCTTCCACCTTATGGCGAAGCAGGGCGAGTTCCGGTCGAGCTGATATGTCAGTCGTGAGCTGATCATTGTCTCTGTATTCCGGCATAGAGTCAGTGAGGAGGATGCGTGTATCAAGATCAGCACCGATTGCATTGCAAAGAGCAAGGCGGCACAATTCGGCACCGCTCTCTGCCTTCTTCATCTGATAGGCTATCTCACTCCTTTTTGCAGAAATTCTCAGAAGATCATTCTCTGTAGCCATGCCTACTTCCACAGCCACTGCCGTCTGTCCGAGAATGGTATCGATCATAGCCGTATAGCTTTTTGTAAGCTTCACTTTATCAAGCACAGCCACATAAGTCCAATATGACTTAAGCGCATCGGCCATTACATCCATACGCTCCATCCGCAACTGTTCTTCAGCCACATCCCGGCCAATACGAGCAAGACGCCTCCCTGCTGTTATCTTTCCTCCTGCATAGATAGGCTGTGTGATCTGCAAGCCTGCCATATAAGCTCCCCTCATCTCCACTTTCATTCCCATCATCTCCATATCCGGGAGAAGACACATCCCTGTGGCCATTCCCTGTAGGTTAGGAAGGCGGGAAATATCGGCAACCTTAACGTCAAGTTCCGCTTGTCGCTTTGCAATCTGATAATTGGAGATTGTGCGGCTGTTCTCTACTGCCATACGGCCACATTTGTCGGCATTCAGGGAAAGCGTCTGCTCTGCGCAAAGGCATTCGCCACTCAAGGATAGAAGCCCCAACAGCAAATATCTGACTTTAATTCTTATCTTCTGTTTCATCTGTTTTCGGTTTTCGGATTCTCATTAAGACAGTATAGAATAAAGGAAGGAGAAGAAGGGTTATTGCCGTGCCTGCTGTCAAGCCTCCCATGATGGTTATAGCCATTGAACCATACATTGGATCAAAAATCAGAGGAATCATACCCACAATCGTTGTGAGGGAGGCCATCAGAACGGGTCTCACCCTCGAAACGGTAGCCTCTATCACAGCATGATAGGGATGCATTCCCTCCTCTTTCTGCAGCCTGCCGATCTCATCAACAAGCACAATGGCATTTTTTACCATCATTCCAATCAATCCCATCATTCCGATTATAGCCATAAACGTAAAGGGGCTGTCGGAAATCAGAAGCGCCACCACAATGCCGATAGCCACGAAGGGGAAGCAAATAAGGATAAGTGCCACCTTGCGCCAGCTATTGAAGAGGAGCAGAAGAATGATGACAATAATAAACAATGTGATAGGGATGAATTTAAGCACATTGGCGGTGGCCTCTGTCTGCATCTCCCCTTCGCCGACCCACCTCATTGAATATCCTGCCGGCAGAGGGATTGCCTCTATCTTGTCTTTTATCTCTGAAATCACTTTAGCAGGTGTTGCGTCGCTGTTTTCAGGATTGGGATCGCATTCAGCCTCTATTACGCGTCGGCCGTTCAAACGTTTCACGGCGTTCTCGCTCCATTCGAGCTTGATGTCGTGTGCAACCGAACTGAGTGGAATAGTATGAAGGGCATTGTCGGCAACCTTTGATGTATTCCCGGCCATAATCTCGCTGGGGAGAGAGGCAGGGTCGATATGGATATTCATCATGCTCCATACAGGAATATCACCTAACTCCTCAATCTTGGAGCCGTCGGCATTCCTGACTTTCAGATTCACAATCATCAGATGATCTCCATCAGTCATGGTTCCTACAGGCATGCCGTCAGTGGCCGCCAGGAGTGCGTTGGCCACATCCTCCCTTCCGACACCGGCTCTCAGTCCATCGCTATGATCATATTCAGCTACGAGAGTTCGTGATGTCGGGTTCCAGTTGTTCTGCACTGAATATGGATCGACATATTCACATTCCCTCATTATATCCTCTGCTTGGGAGCTCAGACGGCGAAGCACTTCAGGATCAGGCCCTGCAAATTCAACTTCGACAGTGTGGCTTGAAGAGATGGAAAAGTTATATTTCCTGATGCGTATATAGGCATCGGGAAACTTCTCCCTCAATTCACGTCGGATGCCTGGTATCTTTTCCACCACGGCATCATAATCCTTGCAATCAATAAGCAATTCTCCATAGCAGTCCCCTCCCGAAGTCATGGGACGCACCAGACAGTATCTTGCCGCCGGGGCGCCCGTGCTGACGGCTACTCGTTCGATTTCCTTGTCAGATGACACAATCTGTGCCATTGAATCAAGTTGGGTTATGACGGTTTCGGGAGAGGTTTGCGGCGGGAAATAGCATTCCACCACAAACTGCTTATAGTCAAAATCCGGAAAGAAGAGATTCTTGACTTTAGTTAGGCCGTAACAGCTTGCTCCCAGCACTAATGCAGCAATTATAATGGTCACCCATCTGTGGGCAATGAGAACTTCAATCGTCTTGCGTATCATGCGATGCATCCGGGAGTTAAGGACCGGTCCATCTGAAGCATCAGCCTCCTTTTGGGGTGATTCCTTAGGCAACCACGCGGAGGCGCACACAGGCACCTGGACCAGGGCCAACACCCAGCTGGCAAGCAAGCTGACGCAGAGCACAAGGAAGAGGTCGCCGGCATATTCTCCTGCAGAATCAGGCGAAAGATAGATTGCAATGAATGTCGCCGCGGCGATTATGGTGGCGCCTAAAAGCGGGAGGGCAGTGTTCTTTCCTATGCGATAGAGGTATTGCTCAGGCTTTAGCCCGCGTTTCTTATCAATCAGGATGCCGTCCATAATCACAACGGCATTGTCAACTAACATGCCCATGGCCACGATGAAGGCACCGAGTGAGATTCGTTGCAGCGTGGTGCCCATTTGGAGCAGGATGGGGAAGGAGAGGGCAATAGTTAGAATCAACCCGAAACCGATTATCAAGCCGCTTCTCCACCCCATAGTGAAAATGAGGATCAGCACAACGATAATCACTGATTCCAGCAGATTAATCATAAAGGACGATATAGCCTCGTCCACCTTGTCAGGCTGGAAGAAAATCTTGTCAATCTTCATTCCTGCCGGCACGGTTTTCATGATTTCTCCAAGTCGCTTATCAACAGCTTTACCCACATCCGGCACAATTGCGTCACCCTCCATAGCAATGGCTATTGCAATCGCAGGTTCGCCATTGATAAAGAATCCGTTCCGCTGGGGGGTGGAGAGTGTGCGTTCGATCTTGGCAATCTCCCCCAGTCGCATCCTTTTGCCCGCAGGGGTATTAATTTCAAGATTCCTCAAGTCTTCTACAGTGTTGACCCCTTCGCTTACCCTTAGACGAAGATTTTCTTCCCCTTCTTTAAGGTTTCCGGCATTCACCGGTTTGGAAGCTTGCTGAAGAGCCATCATCACTTGGGTGGGAATCATTCCATTGCGGGCTAACTCCTCTTTTGAAAGGATTATGTCGATTGTTTCATCGCGAGTTCCGGAAATGGATATACGTTTCACCCCGGGAATATCGGAAAGTTCCCGGCGGATATATTTGGCATATCTCTCGAGTTCGGGGTAGGAATAACCATCTCCTGTAAGAGCATAGAATATGCCATACACATCCATCAGATCGTCCATTACGATAGGGTCGTAGGTGCCGGCAGGCAATTTTGACTTAAAACCTTCCACTTTGCGCCGTAGCAGATCGAAATGCTGTTCAAGGTCTTGGGCCAATACTGTCATCTTGAATTCTACGGTGATCGTGGCCATTCCATCCTGGCAATCTGATTTTATCTTATACACATCGGGCAGAGTGCGCAACTCCTCCTCCGCCAGTTGAGCCACATTCATCTCCACTTCATGTGCAGATGCTCCCGGATAGGGGATAATCACCATCGCTTGCTTAGGTGCGACTGCCGGATCTTCAAGTTTTGGCATGTTGATAAAGGCAAGCACGCCGGCAACGATAATGATAGCGATGAACGACCAGAATAATACTGTCCGTTCCATAAAGAAGCGGGTGATCCTGTTCATAACATTCCTCCGAAGTTTGTTTCAGATGGTTTCTCTATAATCTTCACTTTCTCGCCTTCATGCAGCATCCTGACGCCTGCACGCACCACAAGGGCATCCTGAGATAGACCTGATGTGACTTCGACATCGGCTCCCTCGTAAATGGGATTTATCTCCACCATTTGTTTTGAGATGGTGGAATCCCGTTTCACTACCCACACATAATCCTTGCCACCCTCTCTGAACAATGCGCTATGAGGAATTCTGACGTTATTATTATTATTGCCATTGGAACGCAATGTAAGGTTCACCGTAACATTCATCCCCGGTGTCAAGGACCGGCTCTCCCCCTTGAATCCTAATTTCATCCTGTATAATTGATTGCCATCGGCTTTAGGCAGGATGCTAAGGATAGTCATGGCGTATTCTGTGCCCCGACTATGGCTTGTGACACAATATATATCCTTGATTTGATCCCTTTCAAGATATAGTGAGACGGGTATATCGACAACCACCGATTTTTGAGACACATCGAGCATATTGAATACGGCTGTCCCTGCATCAACCATCTCTCCGGCTGAAAAATTCACAGACTCGATTATCCCCGAAGAGGGCGCGTGCAGACGGGTATATGCCAACTTGTTCCGGTTCACTTGCAGTTGCACACCGAGTTGCTTTAGGCCCGCAACCGCCTTTTCATAATCGTTGGCCGACATGCTCTTCTTCTCAAACAATTTCCGCGCACGCTCCACTTCCTCCTTGACCTGATCGTATTGGATTTGTAAGGCCTCGACGCCTAACCTATAGTCAGAGTCGTCAAGTGAGGCCAGGAGCTGACCTTTAGTTACGTGCTGTCCTTCGCGGACATATATCCTTTTCAGTTCGCCGGCTGTTTTGAACCCTACGCTAATCTCGCTTTTCTCTTCGACTATCCCCGCAAATTCACGTTCACTTGCTGATGCATCCCCGCCCGGACTCATCACATAAACATTGTGTAAGAACTTTTCACTCTTCTCTTTGTCATGACTGCATGAACAGATGCATAATGCCATGGCTAAGAACCATTGATATTTCATTTCTAAAGATATTTTTTGCTCGGCAAAGGTAGCATATTTAATATATGCGAGTGTGTTTGATTTGGAGCCAATAGTGTTCAAATTATCTTAGATATGGTTAAATCGAACAAAATATTGGTAAATTAAGCATAAAAAATATATATTTGCAGTAAAAACAATCAAGCTGTAATCGTTGAGGAGTTATGAAACGAGACAATGACTCAATCAGAATGAATGAACTTAGAATAGAGGAGATAGCGCGGATTAATAATGTAGTAGGTGCAGATTCAGGTTTTGTGGCATCTGATAACATTGATTCACCGGCATATCTTAGCCAGGATTATATAGATTCGATAGGGAATTTCAAGGTAGGTTCACCATTCAAGATACGTTTCACGATGATGCTTTTCTGTCTGCGCGGAGAGATGGACGTTCAACTTAATCTTGTCAGCCATACGCTGCGAGCAGGCGAGATGCTGATGGTGCATGAAGGCACCGTAGCTGTGGGTCAGAGAATGGATCCTGATATCAGGCTATTTATAATGGGATTCACGCGTGCGTTCATAAGCACCCTTCCTCCTTCGGTTTTGATAAGCAAGTTTTTAGCATCATTCCTTGATAGTTCGTTCTTAGCTATCAGTGAAGATGATATGAACGACATATTGTCTGTTTATCGGTTAATAAAGCGTCGATTAACGAAAGATGGATTTGAATTGAAGAGGGAGCTTATCTGGTCAGGGTTACAGGCCATCGGATGTATCATCTCAGACTCTATTGCCTATGCGCCCTCCACAGATAGAGGGATGACTCGAAAGCAGATGATGATGCGGGACTTTATAAGGCTGGTCGGCAGATATGGGGCATCGCAGAGAGATATTCCGTTTTATGCCCGGAAATTATGCGTGTCTGCAAAATACCTTGGTCAGGTTGTGACAGAAGTGTCAGGGGAGACTCCCCGGAAGTGGATATGCCGGCAGGTGATTCTTGAAGCGAAAGCTCTGCTCGACGATCCTACGCTCACTATTCAACAGGTAAGCGAGATGCTCAACTTTGCAAATCAGTCTTTTTTTGGCACATTCTTTCGCAAGCAAACCGGCATATCCCCTAAAGATTATCGAATGAAGAAAACTTAGCTACGGTTTTTGAAAACTTATTTAAAAGCACTAACTTTGTGGGAAAAGAATATTATGGAAAAGGAATTGAAATATCTCGATTTTTTCAAGAAAAGAAGCACATTGAGGAGGTATTCTTCAACTAAAGAGGTTAGTGACGAGACTTTGGAGGCTCTTCTTGAGGCAGCCTCTCATGCGCCGACCACCGGCAATATGCAGCTCTATAGCGTTGTTGCCACACGCGACAAGGAGATGAAGGAACGTCTCTCGCCATTGCATTTCAATCAGCCCACGGTGAAAGGCTGCTCGGTGATGCTCACATTCTGTGCCGATTTGCGCAGATTTGAGAAATGGTGTGAAGAGAGGAATGCCACTCCCGGATTCCGCAACTACCATTCCTTCATAACCGCCCTTATCGACACGGCTCTATTCGCACAGCAGTTCGTGACACTTGCCGAGCTTAACGGGATAGGGAGTTGCTACCTTGGCACTGTGACCTATAATGCTGAAAAGATTGCTGAGGTGCTTGAACTTCCGGAGCGTGTGGTGCCTGTGATTTGCCTAACAGTAGGCTATCCGGAAGATGGTATTGGCTTCCCTCCGGCATCCGACAGGATCCCTGTGGAGGGTGTGCTTCATAAAGAGAGATACAAGGACTATACCAGAGAGGATATAGACCGCCTGTTTGAATACAAGGAAAATCTTGAGGACTCAAAAGGGTTCGTGAAGGAGAACGGTAAGGAAACGCTTGCACAGGTGTTCACCGATATCCGCTATCCGGGCAAGATGAATGAAGAGGTTTCGGAAACATTTGCCCGTTTGGTTAAGAGGAAAGGATTTTAATTAGAAGTAACATTTAAATTAAAAGTGACGGATTGACATCATTTGTAATCATTCCGTCACTTTTTCTATCTCATATCCGGAGAGTCCGCGGTTGGGAGCCTTGTTGGAGAAATTGGCGCCGATCAAATAGAGCGTGCGTGGATCAAGGGCATAGCGGCCGGCATAATCGCGGTCATGAATCTGCTGCATAGCCTCCTCCGCACTGCGGTTATACTTGAACTCAAAGATATATATGAAGCGGCGTGTGTGTACCTCAAGGTCAGTGCGTCCAACATAACTATGGTTTTCAAGATGAGCTTCAGTACCCGATAGGCGACATAATAGATACACCAGGTTTTGGTATGTCTTTTCGTTGTGACTCTCGTAAGGAAGATCCTTAAGTAGCGTAGCGAGCCGATTCAGGAAATCATCCGGCCGACCTTCCACAAGATCCATCTGAAACAGCTCCATACGGAAAGGACTATCTGGCATCTCTGACTCTGGGAGATATAATTTTAATAATTGGTTGTTGAAGCCATGTTCTACCTCATAATTAGGGAATCCAAGTTCATATCTACCAGTTTCATCATCGTAATCACGTATAGTTAGATACCCTGTCTGAAAAAGCAAAGGAACAGGATTCGGAGAGTTGAAACCTACTTCCAATAGCTCACTCTCTCTGCACCATTGCTTGTTGAGTGAACTGAGGAGCATCCTGTTATCCTTGATTCGCTTTACTAAGAAAGTGGGTGTGCCTGTGGCAAACCAGTATGGCCGTATCCTTAAATGGAACAGGGCATTCAGCACGCTGAAAGGATTGTAAAGACGACTTCCTTCGTATGTGAAACGATAGCCGTCATAATATCCGCGTAATTCTTTTATGGTCTCCTCAATGCGTTTCTTCTTCTTTTCTGCCAGCTTCTCAATCCCGGGACTAAAATTGTCAATAAGTTCGTTCTCGGTCCAACCGCATATATCGGCATACTCTTCTGTCAGCGATATATCATTGAGATTATTGAGGTCGCTGAAGATGCTGACTTTGTTGAAACGTGCCACGCCGGTGAGGAAAGCAAAACGGATGTAGCGGTCCATAGATTTTAGATTGCCGAAGAAACCCTTGAGTAATGCTTGATTTTTCTCAAACAGCTCCTTGTTTTCCTCAATGCCGAGAAGAGGTTTGTCATATTCATCAACGAGAATTACAACTTTCCGGCCGGTCTCATTATAAGCGGCCTCGATCAGATCATTAAAACGAGTCGGAATATTCTCTCTGGCTTTAGATGTGGCCTGTCCCCCATATTTATCTTCGTATGCTGTTAACTGGTGATTTATTAGGGTTGTTAGGCCCTCTTCCTGATCAAAAACACCGGAATTGAAGTCAAAATGTAAAACGGGCGAAGGAGTCCAGTCAACATCCTCCTTATCGATGGCAAGGCCTTTGAATAGATCTCTTCGTCCATCGAAATAGGAGTGAAGCGTGGATAGCAACAGACTCTTGCCGAACCGTCGGGGGCGGCTTAGGAAGTAATATTTCCCCCGTTCTATAAGAGGTTTGATAAAAGCCGTTTTATCAACGTATGTATAGCCTTCCTCAATTATAGAAGAGAAAGTCTGTATTCCTATAGGGTATTTCTGAGTTTCCACCGCTGATGTTATTTTATGCAAAGATAATGATATTAGTTGATATATTAT
>CAMWXH010000071.1 GCA_947178165.1 uncultured Porphyromonadaceae bacterium
GTATATATATATTATTGTAGCGGCAATGCTTGCCGTTACGGCAGTGAATATTCCGGCAAATCAAGCCGAGGCAAAGAAAAAAAGCAAGACCACTCAGACAGCAAAAGCATCCAAGCCGAAATCCTCCTCAAAAAAATCCAAAGCTTCCAAATCATCTAAAACGAATAAAGCTTCCAAATCGAAATCAGCCAAAGCCGGCTCTTCCAAAAACTCGAGGAACTCTTCAGGCCGAGGCTCAAAGAAAAACCGAAACACAGGCTCTTCGAAAGGGAAAACAACAAAAGCAAACAGCAAGGCCTCTGCCAGAATATCAAAACGCACGGCCGCACCCGAACAACCCAAGGAGACCCCACAGAATGATTCGCTGACGCTTGCAGTGAACAATGCAGTTCTAAAATGGGTTCCATCAGAGCATAATCCGGGAGGCCTGAGAGTGAACAGTGTGAAAACCGACAGCCGTTCGCGAACAGCGACAGTGAGCCTGAACGAGAATTTCACATATATGCCGGTGACTCGCCCATTCATCGAATCAATGTCGGAACAGGTAAAGAAAGCTCTCCCCGACTCTATTTCACATTATCGCGTATGCCTCAATGTTGCCAACAAGGCTTATAGCGCCTATATAAATAAGATTGATGTCTTACCGGAAAAATATAGGAAGAACCCGGCATTCGTAACTGAAGCAAATCCGTCAGCCAATCCTTCAAAAGGGATGCCCAACGATATTGTGGCATTATGGCCTTCCCACGGACGCTATTACAAAATAGATTCCAGAGGGGGGAACTGGGCCTGGCAACGGGGCTTCCTCTTCCAGACTTTGGAGGATGTCTATACCATGGGCTACATATATCCATACGTTGTGCCAATGCTGGAAAATGCCGGCGCTTACGTTTTCCTTCCGCGTGAACGAGACACGAATACTCACGAAGTAATCGTAGATAATGATATAAACGAAGGCGGGCAGATATATTCACAGCCCTATTATAAAGAGACAAACGGCACTCATCAATGGGCAACCGGAGAATTTGACGGTTTCATATACGACCTTCCCGATTTTCGCGACACCGAGAATCCATTTGAAAATGGCACCTATAGGGAAGTCAACACCACTCGCACCGGCAAACCGTCCGTAGCAGGGTGGTATGCCGACATACCCAAGGATGGTGAGTATGCGATCTATGTGAGCTACAAGACGCTTCCAAATTCTACCAAGGATGCGCGTTACACCGTGAATTATTCCGGAGGCACTAAAGAATTCATTGTTAATCAGACCATGGGCGGAGGCACATGGATCTACTTAGGCACCTTCCCTCTTGAAAAAGGATATAGCGACACGGAACCGGTGGTGACTCTTTCAAACGTATCCTCATCCGACGGGGCTATCGTCACAGCCGATGCAATAAAGATCGGAGGAGGAATGGGCAACATTGCAAGAAGCGACCGCCGCTCGGACATCTACTACGACCCATCCACACCTGAAGATGATATTCCGGAAGATGAGGAGGAGATAGATGAAGAGACTGAAGAAAGCGACGAAAGTGATATCGATGCAATAGATAATGAATCCTCAGCCGCTGCAAAAACGCAGAAATTAGCAGAAGCACCTCAATTGAAAAGAGGCACAGCTCCTAAATTCTCCACTTCAGGGATGCCGCGCTGGGTGGAAGGTGCAAGATATTGGCTTCAATGGGCCGGATTCCCTGAATCTGTATATTCTCCCTTCCATGGCAAGGATGATTACAAGGATGACTATACCGACCGGGGACATTGGGTGAATTACCTTGCAGGAGGGTCGCGTGTGTTGCCTGATGAACCTGGGCTAAACCTGCCCGTTGACCTCTCTTTCGCTCTGCACTCAGATGCCGGAGTCAGGAAAGATGACAGTTTTGTTGGCACTTTAGGGATATACTACACCAATGGAGGCCGCTCATACGATGACGGGACCCCGAGGATGAATTCACGAATATTAACTGACATGGTGATGCGTCAGATCACCAACGACATCCGCCAGCAATATGAGCCTAAATGGACAAGACGTTCTATGTGGGATAAATCATATCTCGAGGCACGCGTGCCTGAAGTCCCGGCCACTCTCATTGAGCTAATGAGCCATCAGAACTTTGCAGACATGATGTATGGACTGGATCCCAATTTCAGATTTTCAGTCGGCAGATCCATATACAAGGGTCTTGCCCGATTCCTTGCGGAGCGAAAAGGACGAGAGGTGGTGATTCAACCGTTGCCGGTAAAGGATTTTGCCATCAAGAAAACCGGCCATAACAGCTACCGACTCAGCTGGGAGCCCACGCCGGATCCTTTGGAAAAGACAGCAATGCCCGATAAGTATGTGATCATGGAGCGTAATGAGGGAGACCTGGGATTTCATAAGATTGCAGAGACATCATCAACTCACTATGATGTAAAGGTAACTGATAAAGATATTCACAGCTTCAAGATCATAGCCGCCAATGCCGGAGGATTGTCATTCCCATCGGAAGTGCTTGCTCTTTGTGAAGGTGAAAATGATTCCAAGCCTGTATTAATTGTCAACGGATTCACCCGGATCAGCGGCCCGGCACAGGTTCGCGACTCACGCAGCGCCGGCTTCAAGGCAGAGGAGGATTTCGGAGTGCCATATATAAAGGATATCTCCTTCACGGGGTATCAGCAGGAATTCAGCAGAAATGCCGGAGAGCGTCATGGAAGAAGCGGAAGCAATTACGCAACAAAAGTGATTGCCGGCAACACGTTCGACTATGTGGCCACCCACGGAGACGCAATTGCTGAAAACGGATATGGGTTTGTATCATCATCGGTTGGAGCTGTGGAGAAAGGGACAGTCAAGCTAACAGATTATGCCAATGTTGACCTCATTTTAGGGAAACAGAAAACAACAGTGGTTGGCAATGGTAAAAGCGGAATCAATTATCGCGCATTCCCTCATGAACTCCAGAAAGCAGTGAAATCCTTCCTCGACAAGGGGGGCAACCTGATCGTGAGTGGACAGTATGCGATTTCCGATCTTTTCGACACTCGCTCAAATCGCGGTGACAGCGAATTTGCAGAGAAAGTGTTAGGGTTTATCACTTTGGCTGAAAAAGAGAGACAACAGCGCATTCAGGCAGAAGCAGAAGAGGCGCGTCTCAGAAGAGAACTCCAAGAGAAGATTGCAAGAGGAGAAATTGAAGCGGATTCCGACTCCATCCCATCTTCTCACATTTCGGGAGCAACTGCCCGCACGTCATTGACAAGTGTCAGGAAGCCTGATGGCCGTCTTCTTACAGTCGCCGGAAAGACAATCAATTATAGCAATACTCTCAACGAAGATCTCTATATAGTGGAAAATCCGGACATCCTTGTGCCTATGAATCCTGAACAAGCTAAAAAGGTGCTCACTTTCTCGGCTAACAATTTAGGAGCAGGCTACTCAGTCAAGAGCGGCAAAGGGACCTTGACCCTTTTATCCGTGCCAATCGAGTCGATGTATGATCAAGCCGACCGTGACAGGCTTTTCAAGGATTTCCTTAAATAATGAAAAGATTGCCTGATGAATATTATAAGATTTAAAAATGTAAATGCCTTGCGGGAAGAGATTTTCCGCACTCCCCTCGAACAATATGTGCTGGTTCAGCTTGACGATCGTCCGATCAATCTTGATCCATTGTTCACAAACCGGATTGTGGATGTGGCCGCCGAAATTGACGCCACCCTTACATATTGCTGGTTCCGCGAACGTCAGAACGATGGCACATTGATGAATCATCCGGTGAATGACTATCAGCCGGGATCGGTCAGGGATGATTTCGATTTCGGCCCGTTAGTCCTTCTGAATGCGGCCGACGTGCTTTCCGCCACAGAGAATTTCACTGAAAAGGAATCCTCTATGCTCGATGGCGGATGGTATGCCCTGCGTTTAAAAATGACAATCGGGAAGATGATAGCCATGATTCCTGAGTATCTCTATACTGTGGAACGACGTGATTACCGTAAAAGCGGAGAGAAACAACATGATTATGTGGATCCTCGCAACCGTGCATATCAGGAGGAGATGGAGAAGGTACTCACTCATCATTTGGCAATGATAGGCGGATTATGGGAAAAGAAGATCGAGACACTCGATTATGATGAACAGGAATTTCCGGTGGAGGCTTCTGTTGTGATTCCCGTTAAAAATCGAGTCCGCACGATAATGGATGCTGTAAATTCGGCACTTTCCCAGCAAACCTCTTTTCCCTTTAACGTTATTGTGGTTGATAATGAATCAACCGACGGCACAAGGGAAGCACTTGAGCAAGTGACAGATCCTCGCCTTAAGCTCATAAGGGTTGAAGCGTCAGAAAATCTGGGCATAGGCGGCTGCTGGAACCGAGCTCTTCTTTCAGAGGAATGCGGACGGTTTGCCGTTCAACTTGATTCTGACGATCTTTATAATTCCCAGTCAGTTCTTCAGGCCATCGTGAATAAGTTCCGCTCCGGCAATTACGGCATGGTAATCGGAAGCTACTCAATGATTGATTTCGATGGCAACCCTCTTCCTCCCGGTGTTATCTCGCATACTGAATGGACAGATGAAAACGGGCCAAACAATGCTCTTAGGGTAAATGGATTTGGGGCACCCAGGGCTTTTTACACTCCGGTGGCACGCCGGTTCCTCTTCCCCAACGTAAGCTACGGGGAGGACTACGCTATGGCACTCCGCATCTGCCGTGATTATGGTGTTGGCCGTATATTCCGTCCCCTTTATCTATGCCGGCGATGGGACGGAAATTCAGATGCAGCCCTATCTATTGAAAAAGTTAACGCCAATAATAACTACAAGGATTGCCTGCGTTCGATAGAACTGATGGCACGGGTGAAGCAGTCGTTCGATGAAGCTACCAAAGACCGCTCCTTGCCACTCCCTCCTAATTTTATTGATAAGGACTTTTTCAGCAATTTAGGTTTGGGAGATGACTTTGAAGGATATGACGAGGGGTATGATGAAGAGGATGACGACATAGACGACGATTTTTAAAAAAGTTGCTAATGAATACGGAGGAGATTAACTGTATGGTGGAACAGCAGCTGTCCATCTGGCCGGAGGCCCGTAAAAATTTTGATGCACTTACTTTAATAGGCCGAAAACCGTTAAAGATAGGCGATATGGAGGTTATTGCGCAGCATAACCCTGCACGCATCAGGAGCACAGGAGCCAAGACAGATTCGGAATCGATAAAGAAGCGCGCCTGCTTTCTCTGCTCCGTGAACCGCCCCGGGGAACAAATTTCCTTTCAATGGATTCCCGGGTGGGAACTTTTGATTAATCCCTTTCCAATCCTCCCCATTCATTTCACAATTGTTGACAAGCAGCATCAGCCTCAAGACGGGATTCCATTAGAAATGGCCATAATGGCTGAACAAGCCCCCGACCTGGCAATATTTTATAATGGAGCCCGCGCCGGAGCATCCGCACCGGATCACCGTCATTGCCAGGCAGTGCTTAAAAGTGAGCTTCCTTTATTGAAAATAGCTGAAAAAAACCATACTTCATCGTTGCCCTCTATAGTAAGCTCGGAAAGTTTTAACCTCGAGCTGCCTTTTAATTTCATCAGCGCGATAATCACCCCTGATCAGCAAGGGATGAGGAATCTTGTGCTGATGTCTAAAATAAAGGGTGTGGATACGGTTACGGGAAAACCTGATGCAGATCTGGTAAATGCCTTCTTCTGGATTGACGCGGCCGGCTTTCTGCGCATAATCGTGATTCCCAGACGTGCTCATCGTCCTCATTGTTTCTTTGCAGATGATGAAAACCGAATGACCGTTTCCCCCGGGGCTCTTGATATGGCAGGATTGCTTATCCTTCCGGTCGAGAAGGATTATGAACGCATCACGCCGGAATTGGCCCGTAATATTTATGATGAGGTTGCTTTCAGCGGGTCTCTGCCCGAAAAAATCATTTCTGAATAACGCTTTATTGCATCCATAAGCCTTACATCATGAAAAACGAAAAACGAACATCAAGGTCCGCCTCCCCCTGGTTATGGATACCGACACTTTATATTGCCGAAGGTCTCCCCTATTTTGCCGTAAATACACTAACGGTATTGATGTACGTGAAGATGAACATTTCACTCGCGGAAATGGCTTTTTTCACCGGCTGGCTCTATCTTCCGTGGGTTATAAAACCATTCTGGAGTCCGTTTATCGACCTCTTCAAAACTAAAAGAGGCTGGACAATAGCCATGGAAGCCATTATATGCTTATCTATGGCCGGGGTGGGATTTCTTCTCCCGTTTTCGTTCTTTTTTTCAGCTACTCTTGTGTTTTTCTGGATTATGGCCTTCGCCTCAGCCACCCATGACATAGCGGCCGACGGATACTATATGCTGGAACTTTCCGACCATGACCAGGCAGCATTCGTGGGTGTTCGCTCCACCTTCTATCGCATTGCCAGCATAATAGGCCAGGGCGGTCTTGTCATGCTTGCCGGGCATCTTGAAGAGACTATGGGGAATGTGGCAAGCGCATGGAAAACCGTATTCCTGATTTTATCTATCTTCTTCCTTTGCATCACGCTTTATCATAGCAGATTTATGCCAAAAGCCTCCGACGACCATCCGGTGCCGGGGGTGACAGCAAAAACAATCGTAAAAGATTTTGCTATGACTTTTGTCACTTTTTTCAGAAAGCCCGGAATTATAGCTGCACTTGGCTTCATGCTCCTCTACCGCCTTCCGGAAGCATTGTGCATTAAGCTCGTGCAGCCTTTTCTTGTCTCTCCCCTTTCAGAAGGAGGGCTCGGCTTGACAACCAAGGAGGTGGGATTCGTGAACGGCACAGTTGGCGTCATTGCGCTATTGGCAGGTGGAATATTGGGTGGTCTGGCAATTTCGCGCGGAGGATTGAAAAAATGGTTGTGGCCCATGGCTCTGAGCCTCACTCTTCCCTGCGGAGTATATTGTTACCTTTCGATGTTCCAGCCGGTTGATTTCACCCTGATATGCTTTGCAATAGGATTTGAACAATTTGGATATGGATTCGGATTCACAGCTTTTATGCTTTATCTGATCTATTTTTCACGTGGTGAAAACAAGACCTCGCATTACGCATTCTGCACCGCTTTCATGGCTTTGGGAATGATGTTGCCGGGCATGGCCGCCGGATGGCTGCATGAAAGACTTTCCGATATATTAATTTTTAGCTCCGGCGGTCCGCAAGGATATATCAATTTCTTCTGGTTTGTGATGGCGTGCTGCTTAGTTACATTTGCCGTTTGCCTTAAATTGAAGATTGACCCCGGTTTCGGAAAAAAATAGTAATTTTGCAGCGTGAAAGTCAGCAACTACATATATCTCCTTATATGTTTCTCCCTTGCAATACATATGTCGGGGTGCTCATCAACCCGTCATCTTCCCGAAGGCGCCTATCTTTTAGATGACGTAAAAATAAATCTTAATGATTCCACGGGCACGCTTAACGAAACCGATATGATGACCTATGTGCGCCATCAGGAGAATAACCGGATGCTGTGGAGTGCCAAACTTCGGCTTGGGGTCTATAATATGAGTGGGAAGGATTCAACACGCTGGTGGAACCGCTGGATACGCAAACTCGGGGAACCGCCTGTGGTCTATGACTATAATAACGCCATATCAGATGCCGAACAACTCCGCAAAGCAATGGTCAATTCCGGGTTCCTCAAAGCCTCAGTAGGGATCGACACGATTGCCAATCACAAGAAAAGGAAGATGAAGGTCTGCTATAACCTGCATCCGGGTGAACCCTACGTGATCCGGAATATCGAATATGTTTTCCCAAACGATACTTTGAAAAAGCTCGTGATGCGCGACTCTACAAGAATGATTGTCAGGCCAGGAGATTTGCTCGACAGGTCAGCTCTTGAATCGGAAAGGGAACTCATAACAAACCGCTTGAAAAACCGGGGGTATTACGCTTTTGGGAAGGAATACATAACATTTAATGCAGATACAACGCAGGGAAGCACGGACGTGGATCTGACTCTAACCCTGCATCCCCCTTATCCAGTAGAGAATAAAACATCGCTAATCGACACCCATAAAGAATATATCGTAAGGAATGTCACCTATATAATGGACTATGACCCGGGGGTCACGGAGGATATCGTTAACTTTGAAGCAACCGACACGGTCCATTCCAAGGGGATAACCATCCTCTATGGAAAAAATAAATACCTTCGTCCCGGGGTGCTTGTAGAAAACTGTTTCATTGTTCCCGGACAGCCTTACCGCCTGAGAGATGTCAACAAGACCTATTCTGCGTTATCCCGACTTTCAATCCTTAAGTTCATCAATATTCGATTCATACCGGTCGGCTCAAACAGGAAAGAGAGCCCGATTGGTTTTGTTGATGCTTTCATACTTCTTACCAAAGGGAAAAGCCAGACTTTCTCAGTTGAACTTGAAGGCACAAATTCGGAAGGTGATTTGGGCGTTGCTGTCGGATTGAATTACTCTCATCGAAACATAGCCAAAGGATCTGAGACATTATCGGGAAAGCTTCACGGGTCTTACGAATCATTGAGCGGAAACCTCAGCGGCTTGATTCATAACCGCTATATGGAATATGGAGTTGAGGTCGGCATTAACTTCCCTAAATTCAAAGCCCCCTTCTTGAGGGAGAGTTTCAAAAGAAGGATTATGGCGGCTACAGAATTCAATGTCTCGATGAACTATCAGGAACGTCCTGAATACACTCGTATCATTTCCACAGCCGGTTGGAGTTACAAATGGACCGAACATAATAACCGTGACAGGCATACCCTAACCCCGATTGATATCAATTATGTCTATCTCCCGGAAAGCACTAATGATTTCATCAATCAGATTGCACCCGACAATCCCTTGCTGAGATATAGCTACGAAGACCATTTCATAATGCGTCTGGGCTATAATTTCTATCATACAAATAAACGGCAAGACCGTCCCTGGCGGCGAATGGCTCAGAGAGATATTTTCACTATCCGCCTTAATGCTGAGGTGGCCGGCAACCTGCTATTCGCCATAAATTCGATTTTTACTCATAGGTCTGATTTTCACAGCAATCCCTACAGGGTGTTTGGCATTCGCTATTCGCAATATGCCAAGGTCGAAACCGACCTCTCTTTCCTTCATATCTTCAATGAACGAAATGCGCTTGCCTGGCACACCGGATTCGGCATAGGTGTGCCCTACGGCAACTCTTCTATGCTCCCATTTGAAAAAAGATTTTATGGAGGAGGAGCCAATGGAGTGAGAGGCTGGGATGTGCGCACACTCGGGCCGGGGAGGTATCCCGGAACAAACTCGGTGAGCGATTTTATTAATCAATGCGGCGACATCCGCATTGAGCTTAGCGCTGAATACAGGGCAAAGCTTTTCTGGGTTCTTGAAGGCGCATTGTTTATTGATGCCGGTAATATCTGGACTATCCATAATTATGTGAATCAGCCTTACGGAATGTTTCATTTCAATACCTTCTATAAAGAAATCGCGGCGGCCTATGGAGTGGGATTGCGTCTTGACTTCACATATTTCCTTTTACGTTTCGACATGGGAATGAAAGCACACAATCCGGCAATAAATGCTGAACCATGGCCTTTGATTCATCCCAAATGGGGAAGAGACCATTCGTTTCATTTCTCAATAGGCTATCCATTCTAACTTTAAAGGCTTTATTATGAAAAAACTTGTAATATTCGATCTTGACGGAACGATCCTAAACACAATAGCAGATCTTGGAAATGCCTGCAATTACGCCTTGCGCATGATGGGATTCTCAGAACACGCACTTTCCACCTACAATTATATGGTCGGCAATGGAGTGCGCAAGCTCATTCAGCGTGCCGAACCAGATGCGGATGAGGAGACGGTTGATAAGCTTTTAAGCATTTTCAGGGAATATTACGACCAACATTGCACCGATGAGACAGTCCCCTACCCCGGCATTCCGGAGCTTCTGAAGGAACTGACCGAACGCCATATTGCAATAGGAGTGACTTCAAACAAGTATGAAGCTGCGGTTGAAAAGATTGTTCGACATTATTTCCCCGACATTCCCTTTGTGGCTTTGTTAGGCCAGACTGATGAACGCCCGGCCAAACCAGATCCTTCAATTGTTTTTGCACTCCTCAATGAATTTCCGACTCCCAAAAGGGAAATTCTATATGTAGGAGACTCTGCTGTAGATATGGAGACTGCCAGAAGAGCCTGCGTGGAGTCTGTCGGTGTCACATGGGGATTCCGTCCGGTATCGGAGCTTCGAAAGGCATACGCAGACCATATCGTGAACCGCCCTTCTGAAATCATACGGCTCACTGAGGAAAGATAATAAGGGTATAGGGTTTTAAGGTTATAAGGTTTTAGTTTATGGAAAATAATTTTTCAAAAAAATTTCTTGTTTCGGCAAACGAAGCAAATCCTGAAGGGGAACTTGCAGTGCATATTCTTGTGAGCGACCTTATTGTTGTGGCCACAAAAGCCGCTCTTGAATTAGGAATCGGGAACCCAACTATGGCTCACCTTAATGCAGGATGGGTGCTCTCGCGTCTTACAATTGAAATGCAATCTTATCCGAAAGTTAATACTGAGTATAAGATAATAACATGGGTGGAAAGCTGGAACAGACATTTCTCTGTCCGCGATTTTGAGATTCAGGATAGCGATGGCAAAACTGTTGGATATGCACGCTCTATATGGATGGTGCTTAACACGGTCACTCATGAGAATTTCGGGCTGTCGCATCTTTCACTCCCAGAGGGAGCCGTGTCCGACCGCCCTTGCCCGATAGCCCGACAGGAGAAACATATAGAAATCTTGAGGCATGATGCAGATGAAATCCCTTCATCCGCATTAAGAGCCAATAGTGAAGAGAGACTCTATACTTTTCAATATAACGACATTGATTTCTACCGGCATGTCAACACAGTCAGATATGTGTCGCTTCTCCTTAATTCATATACACTCGATGAATTTGACAGATCCTTCCTGTCTCGTCTGGAGTTATCTTTCCTCCATGAAGGGAATTTTGGGGAAACGGTTGAAATCAGACGTTTCAATCATTCCCAGAATCTCTCCTCTTTTTCGCTTTACTCGCAAAAGAAAGAGATGCCGATTCTTTTTGCAAGAATACAATTAAAAGAGCGGCAATAAAACAGGAAGCAAAGAGCGGTTTTAGAGCTTATAGTATAAAAGAACGATTCTTAAACATATCAGAAGTCCTTGGTTCATAAGAATTGAGGACTATCTTTTTTTGGCACCCTTTGAATCTGCACACGATGTGCAGGTTATTTAAACTAACTTTGCATCAGAAATAAAAAGCAAGCTTATGTGTAAACATTGTCATTCATCACACGAGGTCCATTCTCATTCTCACGCTGCCTCACACGGTCATTCACATGACCACTCGCATAGCCATTCTCACGAACATTCCCACAATCATAACCACAACCATTCAGACGACGAGCATAATGGTGGCTGGCTGAATACATATTCCCGAGAAATATTATCCGGTATTCTTCTTATTGCCGGATTGATTATTAGCCATTATTACAGTTCTCCTTTTTGGTGGATTTTCTATTTGGCATCCGTTTTGCCAGTCGGCCTTCCTATCGTGAAGGAGATGTTTGAATCATGGAGAAGCGGCAGCATAATGAATGAATTCACCCTAATGGTTGCCGCTACAATAGGCGCATTCGCCATCGGAGAATATCCGGAAGGTGTGGCCGTCTTGCTCTTCTATTCATTTGGAGAGAAGATGGAGGATACTGCTTCCGACGATGTTAAGCGCAGGATAAAGGCGCTGCTCGGACGTTTGCCTGACACTGCACGCCTCAAAGAGGGGAACACATTGAAGACAGTTAACCCTGCCGATCTTCAGCCGGGTTCCATATTAGTAGTGAATCCAGGCGAACGAATCCCGGTTGATGCACAGCTCCTGGGTTCCAGAGAGGTTGATTTTGACACCTCCGCCATAACCGGAGAATCCGTGCCTCGAACCTTCCGCCCTGGAGAAGAGCTCTCATCAGGCATAATCCCGGTTAATCAATCTGTTGAAGTAAAGACAACGAAGCATTTCTCAGACTCTTCGATGACCAGGATTATGAAGATGATTGAGGAGGCTCAGGAGAGCAAATCACCTACGGAAAATATGTTGAGACGCATAACGCGCTGGTACACTCCCTTAGTTTTTGCTTGCGCCATTCTGCTCTTTTTCATCCCTTGGATTGTTGCATTAGCTCAGGGTATGAATTTTGAATGGATGAAATGGCTCAGACGTTCACTTGTATTTCTTGTCTGCTCATGTCCTTGCGCTCTCGTAGTCAGCATACCGCTCAGCTATTTTGCATCTTTAGGGAATGCATCCCGTCGCGGACTTCTTTTCAAGGGATCCAAATATGTCGATGCAATGCGAGATGTCAAGACCGTGATGTTCGATAAGACCGGCACGCTTACCACCGGTAAGTTCCATGTTTCAGCTGTCTCTTCAAATATTGATGAGAAGGAACTAATATCACTGGCTTCAGCTCTTGACAAGGAATCGTCGCATCCTCTTGCAAAAGCAATTGTGGAATATGGAGACAAAATGAATATTAAGCCTGGAACGGCAGAAGAGGTCACGACCGTTTCCCATGGCATGCAAGGCTTGATCAATGGCAAGATATGCCTTGTTGGCTCCCGGTCTCTTATGAATAAAAATAAGATAACAGTGCCCGATTCCAAGTCTGATGCATCTGAGATTTGCGTTGCATTCGATGGTAAATATGTCGGTTCAATTTATCTTCTCGATACAGTCAAACCTGAAGCACGGGAGGCAATTCGCAAGCTTCACGCATTAGGAGTCACTTCAGTTGAGATTCTTTCAGGAGATCACAATGAAGCCGTGAAAAGGGTATCGCAGGAAATCGGGGCGGATTCTTTCTCTGCGTCACTGCTGCCGGAGGATAAGCAACGACTCATCCATCTCAAACGAGAATCGGGAAATGGCAAGGTGGCATTTGTAGGCGACGGCATAAACGATGCTCCGGCAATCGCCGCTTCTGATGTTGGAGTAGCGATGGGCACGCTCGGCACAGATATAGCCATGGAGAGCAGCGATATCGTTATAGCAGGAGACTCTCTTGAAAAACTCCCGGAAGCCATAAAGCTGGCCCGGAAAGTCAGAAGAGTGGTGATTGAGAATGTTTCCTTTGCATTAGGGATAAAAGCCCTGGTGATGATACTCGGAGCTTTTGGAATTGCTTCTCTCTGGGCCGCTGTTTTTGCCGATACAGGTGTGACTCTTATCACAATTATCTGGACACTTCTCAGACTTAGAAAATGAACCTGAATGGCATTCTTCGTGTTACTCTTTTACAGAACACTATAAACTGTGATTGAGAATATTTATTCATGACAAAAGAATGAGCGAAGATCTGCTACTGATGAAAATGAAAGAACACGGCATTCGTCCGACTGCCGTAAGATTAATGATCGGCCGCGTCCTTGATTCGGCCGATCATCCTATGTCGTCACTCGAAATAGAGATGGCTCTTGACACTGTGGATAGATCCACAATCACCCGCACTCTTGCCATCTTCGGAGAAAAGTCACTCATACATATTATTGAGGATGGCTCCGGTGCTTCTAAATATGAAATTTGCACATCCGACCACGAGGAAACTTCATCTGATATGCATCTCCACTTTCATTGTCGCAAGTGCGGACAGACAAATTGCCTCCCTATTCCTATTCCTGATGTTAATCTTCCTGGTGGCTTCAAGGCTGAGACCGCTAATTTCACTATAACCGGATTATGTGATAAATGTAACAGATAAACTTAAACCTGATATTTGATATTGAAACAGCTTTCTGAGAAAGATATACGGTATAATGAGAAAGGCCGAAGGTGTTAACACCTTCGGCCTTTAAAAAATTACTAAACAAAATGAATATATTTTGGTAATTAAATAATACCCTGAGCCATCATAGCATCGGCTACTTTGAGGAAGCCGGCGATGTTAGCGCCCTTCATATAGTTGATGTAGCCATCAGGCTGTGTGCCGTGCTCAACACAAGCGGCATGGATGTCGTGCATGATTGTATGAAGCATTTCATCAACCTTTGCAGCGCTCCACTGGAGATGTTCTGCATCCTGAGTCATTTCAAGACCTGATACTGCAACACCACCTGCATTCACAGCCTTACCGGGACCGTAAGGTATCTTGTTCTCAACAAATGTATCGATAGCTTCAGGAGTACATCCCATGTTAGAAACCTCAGCAACCATAAGAACTTTGTTTGCAACGAGCTGCTTAGCATCGTCACCGTTAAGCTCGTTCTGAGTTGCGCAGGGAAGAGCGATATCCACTTTCTGCTCCCAAGGTTTCTTGCCGGGGAAGAATGTAGAACCGGGGAAACGGTCTGCGTAAGGAGCAACGATATCATTGCCTGAAGCACGGAGCTCGAGCATATATTCGATCTTCTCCTCGTCGAGACCGGCCGGGTCGTAGATATATCCATCAGGACCGGAGATAGTAACAACCTTACCACCGAGCTCAGTTGCCTTTGTAGCGGCACCCCATGCAACATTACCGAAACCGGAAATTGCAATTGTCTTGCCCTTAATGTCTGTGCCAAGGTCGTTCAGCATGCTGCAAGTGAAGTAGAGGGCACCGAAACCTGTTGCTTCAGGACGGATGCGGCTGCCGCCGAATGAAAGGCCTTTACCAGTGAATGTGCCTGTATTCTCGCGAGCAAGTTTCTTGTACATACCGTACATGTAACCAACTTCACGACCACCAACACCTATGTCACCAGCGGGAACATCGCGGTCGGGACCAAGATTACGCCAAAGCTCCATCACGAATGCCTGGCAGAAACGCATGATTTCAGCATCGCTCTTTCCGCGTGGGCTGAAGTCGGAACCGCCTTTACCACCACCCATCGGGAGAGTTGTAAGAGCGTTTTTGAAAGTCTGCTCGAAACCGAGGAATTTAAGAATTGAAAGGTTCACGGAAGCGTGGAAACGGATACCTCCCTTGTAGGGACCGATTGCGTTGTTGAACTGAACGCGGTAGCCGATATTGTTCTGAACCTCACCCTTGTCATCTGTCCAAGAAACACGGAAAGTGAAGATTCTGTCGGGCTCAACCATTCTTTCAATGATCTTTGCTTTTTCGTACTCAGGGTGCTGGTTATACACCTCCTCTACCGACATAAGAACTTCCTTCACTGCCTGAAGATATTCCTTCTCACCGGGATGCTTGGCCTCAAGGGCGGCCATGATTTCATTAATGTTCATGTGATTCAGTATTTAGATTTATGGTTAAC
>CAMWXH010000072.1 GCA_947178165.1 uncultured Porphyromonadaceae bacterium
GTATTTAATATTACATAGCAATCAATTTTTTAATATAAATATGGTCCAAAAACCAAATAAATATAAATTGGAGAGTATTTTCTATTCAACATACCAAGAATTTTCAACCTAATCCTTTCATCAATGTTTTAGGTAGGAACGGTTAAGGGTGAATAAGCCTATTAACGAATTCAAATGTAACCAATAAAACCTTTAAAATAGCCAGGAAGCAATAATTTTAATGAAAATGTATTTCAAGAAAGCCTCTAAATAGATCAAGCAGTTCCATTCTTAAGAAACTCCCTTAAGGAGAGCATTCTTATCCCATTATAGCTGTTGGGAGCAGAGTCACGGAGCGTTACCAATATTTTCTCATAATTATCTTCAATATTCAATAGATTTCCAAATTCACGTTCTGCAGTGGATGGGTCATCTACATTTAAGGCCACCTGAATGTATTTACGTTCTCCATCTTTCTCCGCAATAAAATCAATTTCCTCTCCTTTGGACAAGACGCCTATCTTAACTTCATAACCATCGACCATAAGCTTATTATATACGGCATTTTCAAGCAGTATAGCCTTATCCATAGGCCGATAACCAACTATTGAATTTCTAATTCCTAAATCTTCAAAATAGTATTTCTCCCCTATTTCGAATATCCTCTTTCCTTCAACGTTCCATCTTTTAACCCTATTCACTAAATATGCTTCACAAATATAATCAACGTAAGTCTGGACACTTCCTACTGTCCCATTTATACGTTGCGATTTAATATAATCAGCTATACGCTTTGCTGTAAATAGCCTCCCTATATTGTCTGCCAAAAACATTAGCATCCTTTGAAGGAAATCATTATTCCTGACTGAATGCCGACTCACGATATCTCGATATACCAGAGCATCCGCAACTCCGGAAAGATATTCATTCCATGTATTATGTAACGGAAGATTTCTTAGGTACGGCATACCTCCATATCTTAAATACATCTCCACAGATTCATCAGAATCTTGAATTTCATGAAATTCAAGATATTCAAGATATGACAGCGGATGAACCCTCACCTCTATGCTCCTTCCGGCAAGCCGGGAAGCAATCTCAGATGAAAGCATCGCTGAATTGCTTCCTGTCACGTATATGTCAATATCCGGATTCAGATTCAACGACCTTATCACCCTTTCAAATCCCGGAACCTCCTGCACTTCATCAATGAAAATATAATTCTTTCTATGTTCCTTTAATCTCTTGAGAATCTCCACGTTAAGACTCTCAGCATCTGAAATGTGAGAAAAAGCAAATTCCTCAAGATTGATACGAATAATATTTGCATCCGGATTAATATTGCTTATATGATCTGCAACAGAATTAAGAATATAGCTTTTCCCAACTCTTCTTTGGCCCGTAAGTACTTTTATGATATTCTTATCTATGTAAGGTAAGATTTTATTTAAATATAGGGGACGAGGAATATTAATACTTTTCATTATAGCGAAAACTTTTCACAAAAATAAGAAAAGTTTCCGTTATAGCGAAAACTTTTCATAAAAATATCATAAGTTTCGGTTATAACGAAAACTTTTTTTACGCAACCCTCTTCTTCCCGAAGAAACGGTTGAGGATAACGGCCAAAGCTCCATCTCCGGTCACGTTGCAGGCTGTGCCGAAATTGTCCATCGCAATATAAAGCGCTATCATCAATGCCAGCATCTGCTGATCGAATCCGAGTATGGAGCTCAGAATCCCCAACGCAGCCATTATCGATCCGCCGGGAATGCCCGGAGCGGCAATCATCGTTATTCCTAACATACCTACAAAATGAATGAATAGCCCTATATCGTGAGGCTGATTCTGCATTATCAGCAAAGCCAAAGCACAGGCTGTGATCTTCAAGGCAGAACCCGACATGTGAATCGTGGCGCACAACGGCACCACAAATCCCGCCACATCTTCATCAACACCCATCTGAATGGTCTGCTTCAGCGTGACAGGAATGGTGGCCGCCGAACTCTGAGTACCCAATGCGGTGAAATAGGCCGGCAACATTGTCTTTAACATCTTGAACGGATTCTTGCCGTTGAAGCAGGCGGCTATACTATATTGCAGCACAAGTATGAAAATGTGCAAAATGAAAATGACAACTATTATCTTCATGAATGTGGCAAGGATTGTGCCAACCTGCCCCTCAACGGTCATATTGAGGAAAATGCCGAATATATAGATAGGCAATAGCGGAATGATGGCAACATTTATCGCTTTCTGCACAATCTCGCGCAGTTCATCGAACCCCTTACGCAATGTATCCCCCTTCAGGAATGCAATTCCCAAGCCCAACAGAAACGAAAGCACTAACGCAGTCATTACAGGGAGTGGCGTAGGAATCTCAACCGTGAAATATGGCTCAATGGGCTTGGCCGATTCTATCTGAGCCATGCCCTCCTCTCCACCTATAAGCGAAGGGAAAGTGAGAGTGCCGGTGAAATAGGAAAGCATTCCTGCAAAGAATGTGGCAAAATAGGCTAAGGCGGCAGTCGCAACCAAGAGCTTCCCGGCTCGCGAACCCACATCGGCAATAGCAGGAGTTACAAAACCAACTATGATGAGAGGTATCATGAATCCCAAGAATTGGGAGAAGATGCCATTGAATGTGTTGAAAACAGCGGCCAGCCAGTTAGGAGCAAACCAGCCCACAAGAATGCCGAGCGCTATGGCGATGAGGATTTTGATGAGTAGTTTCATTATACGGTATTATATTAGGTTGCAGATAAGGTATTGTAAAGCATTATTAAACTGCTCCCTGTCCGAACAGCATTTTATATTCCGATTCGAAATTTGGAGTGAACACATCCTTCCCAAGTGAAGAAAGAATCTCCTCCTTGGTCCAGAATCGGCCGCCGTCAAGTTCAGATGAAGGCGCCGGAATTTTGTCGCTGACACCCTTGAATGCATTGACAAGTTCGCGCTCCCTATCCGACTCGAACACATATTGGCTTAGAAGCTCCGGCTCGAATTCCGTGAGTCCAATCTCCTCTTCAGCCTCCCTTCTCAAAGCCTGATAAATATTTTCTCCCAAATCCACGTGGCCTCCCACAGCGGTGTCCCATTTGCCGGGCTGTATATCCTTCCATTCAGGCCGTTTTTGCAAATATAGCCTCCCCGCCCGGTCAAACAGATGCAGATGCACCACCGGGTGAAGCAACTTTGAACCGCTGTGGCATTCTGCCCTTGTGGCGGCATCTATTATATTTCCCTGCTCATCCACTATCGGGAAGAGTTCTTCACCGTTATCTTTCTTCATAAATGAATTTTTACTTGTCTCCCTTATTCCGTCAAGGGTTCACCCAATCGTTCTTTGAAAACGTCATAAATAATCTCCTCAAAATTAGTTTGATTTTATCTTTTTTACAAATTTTTTTGCCGCACTTGTAACTTTCTCTCACCGATTGCGACTAAATTTGCGTAAACTTAAAGAGATGAACAGTATTACTTTTGACATAGATTCACGTCTGCTCACCCCCTTCTCTCTCCCTCTCCGCATAAGGGCAGTGGAAAAAATCAGACTTCTGTTTGCACTGATTTCGGGAAAGGGAGAAGAGCTCAAAATACGAGAGGAGCGCTTTGCATCTATCCTTCAGGAATATGGATCGGTAATCTCAGGAATATGTTTCTCCTATTCCACAAATGCCGACGACCTCAAGGATCTACGGCAAGATATACTTATCAATATCTGGAAAGGATTAGGGTCGTTCCGAGGGGAATCCTCTTTGTCAACATGGGTTTATCGCGTCGCATTAAACACCTGTGTCTCCACTGTAAGGAAACGGACAAAACACCCCTCTACAATTTCACTCGACTTGATTTGTGAGCCCAACGACGAAACCGATCACGAATCAAGAGAACGAATTGAATCCCTCCACAGAATCATTGCGACACTCTCCCCACTTGATAAAGCCGTCATCACAATGTGGCTCGATGAAAGGAAATATGAGGAGATCGCAGAAGTGACAGGCTTGTCGAGAAATAATGTGGCTGTCAGAATAAACCGAATCAAGCAGAAACTCGCCGAAAAATTTGAGAAATAGCAGAAGTCATAAAGCCCGAAGCTAATGACTTAAAACTAAATTCTTAAAACCAACAACTTATAACTTCAACCTATAACTAATAACTTAAAACTTAAAGAAATGTCACCTGAAGAAATAAAAAGAACCTGGGAAGAGGCTTCAAGAAAACTTTATCGCCCCACTCCCGAAGAATTTGAGAATATGTATAGAGAAAAGAAAGAAACCGCCCTTGAACGTCTTGCCATAAAATATAGACGTTTCTCCACCATGGGCCTTGTAATGGCAATAGCCTCGGCATTCTGGATGCTTACTCCGGCACACCTTCCTGCCACTCCAATGAAATTCATAATGGCACTCGTCCTGATGCTCTATTTTGCCACATGCTCCTCAATCGACTGGTGGTTATATCGTGGAGTATCGTCGATCAACTGTTTCGATATGTCGGTGAGCGAGGTTGTGGATAAGGCACTTTACTATCGAAAGAAACATCTGCAATCCATCATGTTCCTGATTCCGTTTGCAGTGGTTGTATTTGGCGTGATGATTTATAGTTTCGATGCCGATAAATATATCATTTACGGAATGGTAGCAGGGCTTATTATCGGACTCGCAATAGGCTATCGGCAGTTCCGCGAGTTCATGGATGAATACAAGAAGATAAGCCGGGTTTGATAATTAAAGACCTCATTCAACATTCCCGCCCTCTTGAGCGTTAGAATAACAGAAACACACAAAAAATTATAAATAAGAATACTATGAGACCTGAAAAAATTCTAATCGCATATTTTACCCAGAAGGGTAAAGAGGAGAGTTCTAATTGTGCAAAGCTTGCTAAAGAGGCTGAAGCATTATTGAAAGCAAGAAACGTTGATTTCGATAGTTTCGCTATCGTTCCTGTAGAAACATATCCCGAAGATCAAGCCACTTTCGAGATGGTCACCAAAGCTGAGAAGGAACGTCGCGTTCGTCCGGCGATTGTCGGAGAATATAGCCGTGGCGCAATGAAGGAGATTACCGGCGTGCTTATGATCGCACCCAACTGGTGGGATTCGCTTCCTCAGGCAATGTACACCTTTATGGATCAGCAAGATTTTGCCCAGACTCGCGTTGTGCCTGTGATTGCAACACGTGATGACGCAAAACACGTTCGTATGGAAGTGCGTGATTTCCTTAAAAACTGGGTCCTTCCCGGTGTTGATGTCAAGGAAGATGAAGTGGCCAACGCTGAGCCTAAATTGAAAGAGGCTATCGACCAGCTCTTTGAGCCATCTGAATCGAAATATTAAAATAGGCGGTATAGGCTGAAAAGCCATTATAGGCGGTTTAGGCGCAATAGGCAATAAGCATACCAAAGATAATTTAGAGATAAGAAAGCGTGGCCATCAATGACCACGCTTTCTTCGCTTATTCCGCCTAAAGAAGCCTATCACTTAGCCTCCGGCTTAGCATATCCATCTTTGGTGGCACGTTTGGCCATCTTTTCGATGCGTTTCTGAGTGTCGGGATGAGAAGAGAACATCTTCTGGATTGTGCTCTGCTTTGCTCCACCCTCGGAACCCATCAATTTCTCGAATGCCATCGACATTCCCCAAGGATTAAGGCCGTTGGCTACAAGGAAATCATAACCGCAGTCGTCGGCCTCAGATTCCTGCTTCTGTGAATACTTGGCATTCATCAATGTCTGTCCAAGCGCGCCAAGCTGTGAATCAGTGAGCACGGCAACTTTACCGCTTGCAGCTCCTGCAGCATCCATCAGCGCACCGGTGAGGAGTTCATGCTTGAGTGCATTCTTTGAGTGACGCTTGATCACGTGGCCTATTTCATGACCGATCACACCCATCAGCTCATCGTCAGACATTATATCCATCAGCGAGGAAAACACTCGAACGCTTCCGTCGGGACAAGCAAACGCATTGACATCAATCACATCATATACCTTGAAATTCAAAGGTATTCCATCTGCATCCTTGCAGTTGGCAGTCAGCTTGCGCAGACGCTGAACGTATGGATTATCTTCAGGAAGGACAGGGTTATTCTTATCCATCCAGTCAACCGACTGTTTAACGTATGCAGCCATCTGCTCATCTGTAAGGGTAAGGGCCTGTGCGCCTTTCTGAGCGGCGGAAACTGCCTTTTTCAAATTGAACTGCGCCGCTGCGGGCATTGCCACACAGAGAGCCATGATAAGACCGAAAATCTTGGAAAACTTCATATTACGATTTATTTAGTTATGCCTTACTTTTACGTTGCAAAATTAGCTAATATCCCGTAATTATACAAAATTTTTAACCAAAATAGGTTTTTTATCGCTCAACACGCGATTTCTTACGACATAAATTAACGCATAATGCCTTAGCTCCACTCTTTAATAAAGTCTTCTCGATATTTTTCACCAATAGGTAAAATAGCTTTCCATTCTCCCCTTTTCATCTCTATCTCTGTGGAATTAAATGATGATATAAAATCTATATTAATAATAAAGGATTTATGAATTCTTATAAATTTTGTAGAAGGCAATTGCAAGAGCAGGCTCTTAAATGTAATCCGGGTAATATATCTTTTGGAAACCGTATGAATCCTCACATAATCTTTAATCCCTTCTATGTAAATTATATCTTTTGTATTTAAAGGTATGTTTTTTCTATCCACCCTTATTAAGAGAGAAGAATCTCCGCGATCCGTTGAATGCTTACTTAAACTCTCCTTTTCTAAAAACTCTTTTCTCCTCAAGGCTTTAAAAACCGCCTGGTCGAATCTTACCTTTGAAATTGGTTTTAAAAGGTAGTCAACAGCATTTAGAGTATAGCTCTCCACTGCATACTCCGAATAAGCTGTTGTAAAGATCACCATTGTTTCCTCATTTAATTTGCCCGCAAAGTCAATCCCCTTCACTCCGGGCATCTCAATATCAAGAAATATGAGATCAATTTTATTCTCCTTCAGCCATGCCGCCGCATCTTCAGTATTGCAGAATGATGCCCGGAGGTTAAGCAGCTGATTGCGTGATACAAGAAGCGTCATTCCACGGCGAGCGATTGTTTCATCTTCAATTATTATGCAATCCAGCGGTTTGCCGTTTTTCTCCTGATTTATCTCCATAAGCAAGTTTTCTATTTTTACATAAGCAGCTTCCTATAGAACAAAAATATGATTATTTCCTACAATAGCCAAATCATAACAAGCCATTTTAGCAAACATTTGAGACAAATACCCTGTCATCTGCGACAAAACAATAGGAGCATATCTAAAAAAGAGGTAATTTTGCAGCGTGAATAAAATCATAGGTTTCGTTATGAAGCAGTGAATGATAACGGTGTTTACAAAACATTCATCTCCATCCCTATAACCCAATAACGCCCACTATTTTATACCGACTCATCAACTTCCTGAATATTATTAAAATTTTCTTATTTATGACCAAGAAAAGATTATCATTATTCATCTCTTTTTTCAGCTTCATCACCCTTCTCTCTATTGGAGCTGAATATGAGGATGCGACTTTTAAATATGCTTACAATAAGTCGCAGAAATTCGCTCGTATCGAGAACACGAAAAAGAAAAGTGTCAAGACTCTTGAGATCCCCTCAAAAGTCACTATCGACGGTGTATCTTATCCTGTGACTCAGATTGGTGCCTACGCATTGTCGGATCTGCATAACTTGACCACTGTTACCATCCCCTCATCAGTCACTGAAATCAGGGAGGGAGCGTTCTCTAATTGCTTTGAGCTCAAATCGGTCTCAATCCCCTCAAAGGTTACTGTTATCTCCAATGATTGTTTTTCGATGTGTCTGAAACTTCAGGAGATAAAGCTCCCTAAAAATCTTACGGCAATCAACGAGGGTGCTTTCATGTATTGCGAGAGTCTTGATATAATCAACTGGCCCTCTACTCTGAAAAAAATAGGGAAATACGCCTTCAATTGCGCAAAGCTTCCTAAATTAGTAGAAATCCCCCAGGGATGCGTCGATATTGAGGAGGAAGCCTTTCGAGCCACTGATGTGGAGTTGTTTGTTTTGCCCGCGAATATGAATACAATTGGTAGAATGGCTTTTGCAGATAACAGGCTTCTCACCGGCGTCACGATGCCCAATTCAGTGAATGTCATAGATGATTTCGCTTTTTTCGGCAATATTATTGTCACCGACATCACAATGCCAGCCAAGATAGGGAGAATGGGGGAAAGTGTGTTTCAGAGCAACGACAAACTTAACCACGTTATCTGGTCGAATAGCCTTTCGGCTGTTCCCAAACGCACTTTCTTTGAATGTCAGGAACTGGAATGGATCACCCTCCCCTCTCACGTGACCTCCATTGGCGATTACGCTTTCAGCGAATGTTATAATCTAAGAGAATTTGCTTTCCCCTCCTCCCTGAAGACTATTGGTGTTTCGGCCTTTGATGACGCTAATTTAAGCGAGATAAACCTACCGCAAGGACTCACTTCTATCGGAGCATACGCTTTCAAGGCCAATTCACGCATCACATCTGTGGAGATTCCATCATCTGTTACGGAGATCGGACAGGGAGCTTTCACTGATAATCCCCACATAGAAGTGGTGAAAGTGAATAAAGCCACTCCTCCGATATTGGGTGCGGATGGATTTCATCTTATCACCTACGCTTCAGCTTCCCTGAAGGTTCCCGTGGGTTCGGAGATAAACTACAAACGCGCTGCCGAATGGTCAAACTTCCAATACATTAATCCGACAACCACCGGGATCGGGGAGCTTCCGGAGGATGCGCAGGATAATTCAAAATATTACGACCTGTTTGGACGTCCTGCCACAGATGCAACAAAAATTAGAATTAATACGAAGTCAAGGAAAATTGAAATAAAATAAAAATAAATCGGCTCACAAGCAGAAATGTGAGTCGATTTATTTTATGAATTTACTATATTTGTATCTCTATTTAAATCGAAATCTGATGAGTTATAAAAATTTTACTGTCGGAAGAGCATTGGCCTTGGTTGGCGTAGTATTCATTCTTATATTCTCCTTGGGGGCAGTGATCGGCCTGCAGTCACTCACTATGATCAGATGGTGGATTCCTCTTCTTTTTTCAGGGGTGATGGCTGCGCTGAGCGGAACAGTTTTGTGGAGAATCTGGCAAAGGCTCACAGGCAATTACTCCTTCACGCTCAATTTCATCTGCCATTTTGTTTTCTTCACCCTCCTGCTCTCCGGCCTTTTCTATACAATCAATTTTGCTGGAGCAAACGGCAATGCAAGAAAAGAGAAAGCCCCGGTGATCTGTAAATTCAAGGAAAAGCATTACCGTTCAAGAAGGGTTGGAAGGAACAGATATGTGAGGGGACCCGAATATTATGAATATTATGTCAAGGTGGAATTTCCGGAAGGGAAAGAGAAAAACATTCAGCTCCCCTATTCAACCTACAAAGGGATAAAACAGGACAGGGATCTCACCCTTTCACTTTCACGTGGCTTATTAGGAGTTGATGTGATCCGCACATCCGATCTCGCCAAGGATAATCCTCCCGCTCCAGAGAAAAGAAAAAGGTGCCGATTCTTCGGCACCCACAGTTAATAGGTATAGATATCTCCTGCCCCATACTTATTTTTCGACACCCGGTCGCATTTGAGTTTCCGGGCATTTATGGAGCCGGTACCCTGAACTGTCATTGTGGCTGAAAACACCTCCCCATCGGCTGTAATGTCACCTGAGCCTTGAACTGTGGCTTGGAAATTTGTCACATTCAAAACGTGAAAGGTCACATCACCGGCTCCCTGCACCAAAGCTTCAGCGCGCGCAGTGACAAGCCGGTCAACAAGTATGTCACCCGAGCCTTGCACATTTACCTTCGTCAAGGTTGACTCAATCTCCTTGACTACAACATCTCCCGAGCCTTGTGTGAGAAATTGCAGATTAGTGCAGGCAATCTTATTGACCTTCACATCCCCGGAGCCCCTGATCATAAGCTTCATGGAAGTTGCATCTATCGACCCGGCAGATATATCGCCCGATCCGAGAATATTGAGTCCAAGCGTAGTGGTAGATAGACGGTCGGCCATGAAGTCGCCGGAGCCATAGAGGGTCACTTCATTCAGGTCGGGCAAATAAACCTTCACCTTTACGCCTGACAGATTGACCCTATGAACATCAGGCTTAACCCTGATATTCAACGTGGCGCCCTTCTCCTCTATCCATATCTTGTCAATCACATCCTCCGGACCTGAAATAACGACTTGTCCCTCGCGATTGATACTGTATTCAACATCCAAGGCGGTGTAGTTGGCAATCTTCATCATATCCCAGCTTACCGGAATCTTTATGCTGCGTGCCGGCGTGGATCGCGCCTTATGATAAGATATTTTCTCTTTCCCCGAAGAGCTATGAACTGAACTGCAGCTTGCAACTCCGGCCAATACGACAAGAAACAATAAGACTATCTTTTTCATATTTTCTTTCCCCCTATTTAATCTTCCACTGTTATCACAAAATCCCCACCGGATGATGTTCCAATCTTGACATTTCCAGGAGTTTTTATAAGTTCAAGCTGTTTGAGTTCCTTCAGCTGATCCAGATTCTTTAACTGAGAGAGCTGAGAGAGCTGAGACAGTTGCGAGAGCTGAGAGAGTTGAGACAGGTCAGACAGGTCAGACAGGTCGGACAGGTCTATGACACTGGAGAAGTCAAGGCTATACCCTTCCGGGAGATTATATAATTCATACTCATTTTGTGAAGTTTTCCTCACAAGGCCATCCTTCCAGTCAACCACTACAATCTCGCAAAGATTGGGCGCTTCTCCGTTCCAGATTATCATTTTCATAAGCTTGTCATCGGAATTGAACTGCTCATAGATCACATATTCACCTGCCATTTCTTTGGTGCGCATCACAACTTCCATTTCCGGATGTTTCTTAAGATACGCTTTCAAGATGGCACGTGCTTTCTCAACTGATTCCTGCGAATAACAACGGTAGGTATAGAGCGAAGAGAACCCGTCGCTCAGATTTATTGCCCTCATTCCCGAATGGCTTTGCCATGTTTTCTTATTATGTGCAAACCGGCCGGAAATATAAGTACTCTCAACCTGTTTCAAGTCAGTAAGCTCGGCAAAGATATCCTCTGCCCTTGCATTAGAGGGGCTGATGAATGCAACGACAAAAAGCAATATTGCCATCATCTTGCCGATGGAAGGGATATGAGTATCACGTTTCATGTTATAATGGAGTTTCTTCATAAATATATTCTTTAAGGAGTCCAACATTTTCTATACCGGAGAGCCTTGACATCTCCGAATCATATTCAAGGTCAATTTTAGATAACTTGCTTGTTTCCATAGCCACGTTCGATTCCAAACGTGAGAAGATCGAGTTGAGTATCGCATCCGCTTCATCCTGGTTCCTCACCACGCGATAATTTTCGCGGATAAAGTTAGCTTCCTCGGAATGGGGGTAGTAGCTGTCGTCGGCCTCATACTCATCTTCTGAATCAGCTATTTGCGAGGAATAATTTACGGACTTGTCACCGCCAGTCACCTTGCTCCGCCTATCCTTAGCCATTTCCGTCTTAGCTACGCTATTATAAGCCGATTCAACTGATTTCACCTTCGCAACTTCCAAATGAGAGCTTTGCAACGCAAGATAATGATTCTGCAATGTGTCATCGCTGATATTCATCTTTTTCGCAACTCCTTCATTAAGGGCCATGTTGTCGCCGGCTACATCCATTTGAGGAGTGTCAGCCATCTTAATTGCGAAAAACGCACAGGCAAAGAAAACGGCAACTCCAATCGCAATACGACCAATCCACCCTCTGCGGAAACGGGAAAAAGAGGTTGCAACGGCTCCCTTTCTTGCTGAAGCCATCTCCTTCTCCAAAGCATCATTTATACGCGAGGAATAAATATGGGGCATCTCGGGCAATGCTTCAGAAACCAAGGAAAGTTCGGAAAACAGTTGCCGGTCAGCTTCCAGATCAGGAGGAAGATCGGTTGAGGAAGCGAGCATATTTGCTATTAACCGCTCCTCATCGGGAGTGGTCAGCCCCGAATACCATCGGTCGAGCATCGCCCTTATTTTGTCATTATCAATTTTATTTTTCATTTTTGAGGATTTAAGAGGTTTTCAATTTAATTCCGACACCATCTCTCGGAGTCGTTTCCGGGCTCTCGAAAGCAGTTGCCTCACATTTCCCGGCGTGAAGCCCGTGACTTCGGAAATCTCCATTATGTCATATTCTCCGAAACTGCTTAGCCTTATCACCCGGCGCTGACCATCAGGAAGGGAGTCGATGAACTGTTCCATTCTCCTGCGCGTGTCCTTTATCTCAACATCCGCGATATCGGTTTCAGCCCCCACAGCGTTTGCTGTTTCTATAGGGGAAGTCTCCTTTCGTCGCCTCATCACCGATAGGCATTCATTCCTGATTGAAGTCATGCAGTATGCCTTAAGGGCCGGTGGATCTTCAGGAATCCCTTCCCTGCCGCGCCAGAGCTTCAGCTGTGTCTCCTGCACGGCATCAGCGGCATCGTCGGGAGGCAACCCGAGTCGCAACGCCAATGCATACATCAGGCGCTGTAGCGGCATCACCCTTTGTCGGAATTCCTTCTCTTCCATCTTTAATTTTATAACGTTCGCGAGTTTAATTTTATTTAATTTCCACCTTTCGATCCCGAAGATGTCGAAGCTTCTTTCTCTATATTTGCCGCTGTCTTTTTAACCCCGGCCTGCAACCCTCCGAATTTGAAAGATATGCTCAGGCCTACATTCCACTGGCTATACCTCCCTTTGTATGTTAACCGCACGCTCTCATCCTCCTGTTTGTAAGAATTGGTGTTGTGTGTCGGGAAAAGGTTTCCGGCACTAAGCTGAACCGTCAGGGCATCATCTTTGAGCCACGACCTCCCCGCGCCCAATCCATAATAATAACCGGTCTGCGTTCCGCGGCCTTGCAGGTCGATCCAGGGGGTCCACATCCCGCCGTAAGCACTGAGCTTCCATTTCTTGGCAAGGGTATAATTAAGGTTCGTGCTCAGATTGGTCTGCCAGCCATGGTTCTTGGCCTTCAGCATCTCTGAATCGGCCTGAAGATACTGATAACTTCCCGAAAGATAAACCGACCATCGCAAGTCGGAGGTGATGTTCCAGTCGCCCGAGAGATCAAGCATCCCTAAATGCGACTCCCCTATGTTGGCGTAGGTGGAGTTCATTATCCCGTCGCGCATGAATATCACGTCGTTCACCCCGTTGCTTACGTAACGGTAGGTCAGCTTTGCGCTCCCGGAGAACTTCCCTTCATAATTGGAATATGCTAAGGAGAAGGTATGCCCTTTTTCACTCTTCAGGTCAGGATTGCCATACTGAATCTGGCCCGGCGTGAGCACATTCACGTAGGGGTTGAGCTGAGAGATGTCGGGTCGCGTTATGCGCATCTGATATGCAAACCTCAGGCTCGTGGCATCGGCAAGGTTATAGCTCACTGCCATATTCGGCACAATGTCGTTAAGCACCGTAGTGAAATCGGGATAGTCGCCTATCTTATACTTCCCTCCCATATCGGTATGCTCATATCTTAAGCCGGCCTTGACGCTCAATTTGGAGAATGAACCTGTATATGAGCCGTAAAGGGCATATACATTCATCTTCCGGTTCATCTTCACCATCATCGATTCATTCTCCACGGCTTCCGCCTGCGAAAGGCCGAAGAATGGACGCACGATGTTTGCATTGTCGTTAAGGAAGACCTTTCCCCCGGCCTCCAGCAGATGACGGGAATTGAACCTGTTGGAATAGTCAAGCTGCATTATGTGATAATTCCGGGTGTAATTGTTCCTTTCTGAACTGAATGGCGATTCAGAACCGGAGCCAACAAGATATTCAAGCAGATAATCCGTACTGTAATCCTGACCTCCGTAATCATATTCGTATGAAGCCACCAACGTGTGGTCGGCGCGTCGGAAACTATGCTGATATGACGCCTGCACTCCTCCGCCGTTATAATTTCCAGTTGAATGGAAAGTTCGCTGAAGTTTCCAGATTGTGGAGAGGTCGGGGCGTTTCATATCGCGATCCTCGGTGCCATTATTGTTCCAGGAATTATAACCGTAATTAGCCGAGAGGGTGAAGAGGTTCAATGAATCAGGCTCCCACGACATATTGAAGTTGACTCCCGTGTAGTCCCATCCGCTCTTCGCTTTGTGGCGTGCGGTCATGAGATGATTCTCCGATCCGTCAAGGCTCTCAACCGTTCTCTCTGAAGTCTGGCTACGAGGCCACACTTTCCCGTTGTTATACGACACATTGGCATCGAGCATAACCTTGTTTATCTGCGTTCTGGCGTTCAGGTAGCCTCCGGCCTGATATGCGTTCACCCAAGCCCCGAGCTGCGTCATGAAACCGGAAAGGCGCTTCGACCTGTCGGTGACTATATTAAGGATGCCCCCTATCCCTTCGGCGTCATATTTCGCGCCCGGCTCGGATATGACCTCTATCTTCTTTATTGTGGAGGCGGGGAAAGATTTCAGCACCGTCTTGAGGTCTCCTTTCACCATAGGGTCTTCGCGTCCGTTGAGGAGCACCTTGAAACTCGACTGGCCGTTAACCTTTATGTTATCCTGAGAATCGACCGTTACTCCCGGAACCTTGCGGAGAATGTCGAGGGTGTTGGAACTGGCCGCCTCCGGGTCTTCCGCTACATTATATGTAAGCGTGGCCCCGTCGCTTTTAACAAGCTTCTGACGTTCCACCACCACAAGCTCGTCAAGCTCGGTGAAATCATCCTCTTCCGGCAGGCTTAAAGTGGTGTCGTTCGCAGCGACGGCCTCCTCTTCATGCATCGGGTTGCCGGCCGGCATTGAATAGATTCTCTCCGGTTTCCCAACAGCAATCAGCGATGCGGTTAAGGCACAGCCTGCTATAATCGACGGTTTCAGTTTCATAGGTTGATTCTCTATCGGTTTAAGATTCTTTTACTCTATAAACTCAAATCGGTTTTCATTTGTGACATCAGAAATGAAAAAAACATCTTATTTTTTATCATTTGCGTAAAAATTATCCTTAAAACTTAATAACTCACCCCTCAAATCCATTTATATATTTGTAAGAATGGAAAATAAATCGTAAATTTGCAACGTCTTGCGCATAGAGAGTGCAAGAAAAATTTAATATTAACCCACAGGATGCGCCTGACCATATTTTCCATAAGGAGTCAAGGGCTTCCTATTAAAAAAGAAATTGA
>CAMWXH010000073.1 GCA_947178165.1 uncultured Porphyromonadaceae bacterium
AATATTTCCACAAAGTTAACTTAAAATTAGTGAATAATAAAATTATTTTATTAATTTTGTCGCAGGAATAAAAATATATGATATGAAAAGAGAACTGATCGCCCTTCTTCCGATAGCTATGGCCTTTGGAGGAGTTGAAGCAAAGGAAACCCTGCGTGACACGGTGAATCTTAAGGAAGTGGTTGTGACTGCGCCATTGAAAACTAATCCGGAACTGATTCCTCTTAACGTTACGCAGGTGACGGAAACTGAAATTGAAAAATCGGCTGAGTCGTCGCTATTGCCGGTTCTTGTGGCAAAAGTGCCGGGACTTTTTGTCACGGAGCGTGGTTTTGAAGGTTACGGACTGACTAACGCCGCCGCTAATTCAGGCCAGGTCTTTATCCGTGGAGTGGGAGACGGCAATAAAGTTCTCTTTATGATCGACGGCCAGCCGCAATGGGCCGGAGTGTTTGGTCACAGCCTTTCGGATACTTACGTGGCCAATGGCGTGGAAAAAGTGGAAGTAATTAAAGGCCCCTCATCACTACTTTATGGATCGAATGCAATGGCCGGTTCAGTGAACATTATAACCAAAACCCAAAAGAAGGATGGCCTTACGGGGCGCGCAAGAGCGATGTTCGGCTCTTTCACCACACAGAAATTTGCACTCTCAACAGGTTACAAGAAGGGGAGGTTTTCTGCTACCCTATCGGGCCAGCTCGACAGAAGCAATGGCAATCGTGCGCGCAGCAGTTTCTGGATGGCAAATGAATTTGCCCAATTGAAATATGCCCTTTCCGACAATTGGAGTGTTGCCGGAATGCTTGATATGACTCAAAGTTTCTCTAATTATCCCGGCTCGGTTCAATTGCCAAGGGAGAATACCTGGTCAGATATTTTCCGTGGCACCGGCGGATTATATGTCAAGAACACATACGAAAAGATGGATGGGGGAGTGCAAGGATATATAAACTGGGGTGACCATAAGATTGATGACGGCAATATTATTGATAAGGAGCCTCCGACCGATTACCTGTTCAATTCAACCGACTACAATATGGGATTCACGATTTATGAATCGTTTTATCTCTGGAAGCTTAACACTTTGTCTGCCGGAGTGGATTTCCAACATTGGGGAGGACATATTTGGAATACAGATAAGGAGGATGCGGGCAAGGTGTCATCTGATGAAAAGCATAAAGTGAATGAAGTGGCAGGATACCTGATGATGCAGCAAGGTTTCTTCAATGACATCCTTAACATCAATGGGGGAGTGAGGCTGCAACATGGATCCTCTTACGGAAATATATGGATTCCACAGGCAGGACTGATTGTCAAACCGGGAAATAATGCTCAAATCAAAGCTTCATTCAGCAAGGGATTCACCGCTCCGAATATCCGTCAACTCTATCTTTATCCTCCAAAGAACCCTGATCTGAAGCCGGAATATATGCTTAATTATGAGATTAGCTATACCCAGCATCTGCTTAACTATAGGTTGATGCTCGGCTGTGCCCTTTATTATATTGATGGAAAGAACATGATTCAGCTTGCGGCAGTCAATGGGCGCCGGCAGTGGCAGAATACAGGAAAATTCCATAATAAAGGATTCGAGATAGAAGCATCATACGCAATCCTTTCTAATTTGCAAGCGAATGCATCGTGGTCATATCTTCACTCAGACGGTGACAACCTTTATTCCCCTAAAAATAAGCTTAATGCCGAGGTGACTTATTCGCCGGGCAATTTCAGCTTCACTTTAGAGGAGATGAGCATCTGGGGAATGAAATATGGAGATCCTGACGGAGCAAGCATGAATTATTCCTTGCTCAATCTCAGGGCCGCTTATACCTATGGCCATTCTGTGCCTGTCACACTCTTTGCCAAGGTGGATAATATCACCAACAAACACTATGAAATAATATACGGTTATCCCATGCCGGGCACAACAATAATGGGAGGTGTTGAGGTGAAATTCTGATAGGCCCGCTGATGACCGAATTATTGTAAATAAAAAAATAGGACATAGAGAAAATTAAGGACATACGGAAAAAGATGACGTGCCAATTTTTTCATTGGCACGTCATCTTTTTCTTATTTTATAATGTTTTTCTTCAATTCATGGTTATGCCGGGTTGTGTATCATCTCTATGTGACCCACTGGCAGATCTGCACTTAGCAACAATGGCACTCGGCTGCTTGTCGATACCTGAGCATGCACGGGATAACCGCTCATTGCTCCGTGATAACTATATTCAAAGGTGACTGAATATGTGGGATAGGTAACACCGCCGACTGTGTAGGTAGATCTCCCATTATATGTGACCGATACGGTCTGGTCGTAACCTCCCTCAACGGTGATAGGAATATTGAATGTGCCGGGATTCATGGCATCGAAATTAATCTGATGGAAATAATAGAACATCCCGAGCATATCAGCAGTTACGTTAACAGCCTCCATTGTGTCGGCATCAGCGTCAAGGTAGCCCTCTCCTTTAATATTCTTATAATTAGCAGGGTTATTGGCATCAAAACTGTTGTCGCGGTATTGAGCGACCAATGGTTTCCTATACCATCCGTTCTCGTATGTCACAATCTCGCGGCTTAATCCATCTGTTGGTTCCATTGTGGCACGCAGCTGATCGGAGATGCAGAAAACACGTCCTTCCCAAGGGATACTGTTGCCATCGAGAGATGCGATAAACTGATTGCCGTCGGTCTGCAAAGTGACAACACCATGAGCAATGTTTACGTCAACTAAACCCCAGCGATAATTGACGTCGTAGGGTATTTCCTGATAAGGTATATTCACCTGTGCCTTCGACATAAAGGCTGTGAAAATAGTGAATAGAAGCAATAATGTCTTTTTCATAGCACTTTAACAATTTAATATGATTCATTTAATGTATTAACAAATCTTAAGAGGGAAAGGTTAAAGATTTATGAAAAGAATTATTAAAGTTTGAGCATTTCATTCTGTGCCGACAAGTCTTCGAGGTATCGTCGCCGGTCATCCTCGATAGTGTGGTCAAAATCCTGAGCGTATGAAGCTATGACTTCGGCAGGTTTGCGCCAATGGTCGCCGAAACGGCTGGCAATCCACTCCCTTTCAAGTTCAGGATAGCGGTTGAAAGCATTATCGAATACCTCACGCATCTCCTCAATGCTTTCCTTTTGCATTGCCATCTCCAGATATTCCCTTGGAATGAGCAGGCCGGCCATATCTACCCAATCGGATATTTCCTCATCCTCTCTCTTTTCTGGAAATCCATCGGCTGTGCGCAAGCTCAGATATTTATAAATCGCCAGTTCATACAGATGGCGTGCGCGTTCGAGAGATGCACGGGTGAATTTCATTCCGCGATAGCGCAGGAACCGGTCGTCGTCGGCGGGGCGGAGGAGAAGGTCGTCGATCACATCAAGTGCTGTAAGCATAGCTTCGACTGTGATAGGGTTTAGAACGTCGAAAACCACTCTGTCAAGAAGCGGCAGCTTGCGTTTCAACCTTCGGTCGCGGGCCGGCCATTTCTGTTCGTCGCGCAACAAGCCGCAGCTGCGGAGCATTACGGCGGGCACAACCACAGTCGCTCCCCGGTCGTCGCCGAAGAGATAGGAGAACGGGAACTGAGATGAATCCGGATGGGTCTTATGAGATCCCATTAGGAGAGAGAATGCTCCGATTTTAGCACCGAGCATCAGATAGGATGAAGAGGAAGTCTTGACGCCTCGCTCAAGGATTCCCCAATGCACAGGCCCTAATTTATACATGTGATTGCTCTGATTGGTGCCAGACCCGGCGTTCATGAAAGAGGTCTGCACGCCAATCAGTAGGGTTGATTTATGCATGCTCACTGTGTATGGCCCTGCAAAGACCGCACAGGCCTCGCCATTTTCAAGTGAACAATTGGCAAAGAATAGAGAGTCGTGAGCGGTGAAATTCTTTTCAAGGGAAGCTCCTTGCCCAATGTAACAATTCCTCACTATTGCACCTGAATCAAGCCGGCCATCCTCAACTATAAAGTTTTCGGCGTCAACACCATTCCCAATGAAGGCAAGTGCTCGTCCTGGAGATGCATTGTTGATAATCATGCCGTTTTTTAAAGATGAGGCGCCTTTGACCATAACCTCGCGTCCGACGGATACGTTAAGGAGCGCACCGCAGTTTTCAATTACCGCATCCTCTCCGATTCCGATGAAGTAATTCCCTGAGTCGAGGTAGTCCATCAAGATGGGACGCAAATGATTCTCGCTCCATTTCGGTTCGCGAGCCATAAGCAAGGCAATCTGCGATGTGAGCCCCGGGAAGATAGTGACAGGCCGCGAGCCGGTCTCATCGAGCACGGCAACTTCTGTTCCTACGCCGCATCTGCTCTCCTCCTCGAATATTATGCTCCCCACATTTTCAATACGCGCACCGTTCCTGATGTTGCAATTTTCGAGACGCATACCCACATTGCGTATTGTGACTTCATCACCGATATTGCAATTGCTAATCAATGCGTTCTCCATAACCGCCTTCCCCGAAAGCAAGCCAATCTTTACATCTCCTTCAAAAGTGATATTGCGGAACCTTGTGAAGTCGGTCTGAGGATTGAACCGAATGCGGCTCCAATCGTCGCAACGGCATCCATTTGACAATAATTGAGCAATTTCTTTAGCTCCTGGGTTAATATATGTTGGTTCCATAAATTTAGTTCTTTAATTTTTTCAGCTTTTTACGCCTCCTTGACAATGGCATCTTTTATTCCGCCTCTTTGTCAGTGGCCTTCTCTGCTTCATCTATCTCCTTCATCTCCTCAGCCAGATCATCATATTTTTGAAAAAGGAAGTCATTATAGGGGAACCGCTCAATATGAATCTCCTTTGCCTTGTCATAAAGCATTGACTTCAATTCCTCAATATTGATTTTCTCTTTGGCCGAGATAAAGACACAATTGTTTTCCATCTTGGACATCCAGGTCTGCTTGAATTCATCCAAAGAGATGTTTTCGCGAGTGCGTGGGGTGAGGTCGTCCTCATCTTTAGGAGTATAGGTGAACGCATCTATTTTGTTAAAGACAAGAATCATTGGCTTTGTGGATGCACCGCACACTTCAGCCAAGGTTTTATTGACAACATCAATCTGTTCTTCAAAATTTGGATGGCTCACGTCAACAACATGCACGAGTATATCAGCTTCCCTCACTTCATCAAGAGTGGATTTGAAGGAATCCACGAGATGGGTAGGCAGTTTGCGAATAAAGCCGACCGTATCGGTCAGGAGGAATGGCAGGTTATCGATTATCACCTTCCTCACCGTGGTGTCGAGAGTTGCAAAAAGTTTGTTCTCGGCAAACACTTCGCTCTTGCTCAGGAGGTTCATAAGGGTTGATTTGCCGGCATTGGTATAGCCGACAAGTGCCACACGTGTTAGTTTGCCACGGTTCTTCCTCTGGACACTCTTCTGCTTGTCAATGCTTTTGAGCTCCTCCTTAAGGCGTGAAATCTTATCGAGGATGATTCGGCGGTCTGTCTCGATCTGAGTTTCACCGGGACCACGCATTCCGATACCGCCTCGCTGGCGTTCGAGGTGGGTCCACATTCTGGTCAGACGAGGGAGAAGATACTGGTATTGCGCAAGCTCAACCTGAGTTCGGGCCGTTGCAGTTTGCGCACGCTTGGCAAAAATGTCGAGAATCAGGCTCGTGCGGTCGAGAATCTTCACCTTAAGCTCATTTTCAATATTGGCAACCTGCTTCGACGACAGGTCGTCGTCAAAGATGACAAGGCCAATTTCATTATCTTCCACATATTGACGAATCTCATCAAGCTTCCCCTTCCCAACGTAGGTTCGCGAATTGGGGTAGTCGAGTTTCTGAACAAACCTTTTTTCTGTCTCGGCCCCTGCCGTATGGGCAAGGAATGCAAGCTCGTCGAGATATTCGTTACATTTGGTTTCACTTTGCTTACGGGTGGCAAGTCCGACAAGGACAGCCCGTTCATTAGCTTCCTTATTTATTATATTGTCTTCAATCATTGGGCATAGTAATTTCTTCGGGAGATATTATTAATCTCTGATTTATCCAACCTCTTTTAAATAAAAAACAAATATAACACCGAAAGGTTAATTTAGCAAAAAATAAGGCCTAAAACCGATAAAAAACGGTTTTAAGCCTTTCTCCTTCCTTTTTTGGGGATGGAGGTTTTGCAGGAGCCCCCTGTGCTAATAACTTTTATTTATAGTAAGGTTATTTTTTTGTAACCTTATTGTATCTTGCATTCAGGCCTTCAACAATCTCGTTCGTGATATCGAGATCGGGGTTGATATATAGAGTTGCATTCTTCAAGAGAATGGCATCATAACCGCGAGTCTTGTTGTATTCCTTCACGAAAGCCTCAATAGAGTCGTTTACAGCCTGCTGAGCCTGCATAGCCGAATTTTCGAAGTTGCTTTGCAACGAGGCCATGTTTTTCTGAGCCTTATCCTGCATGCTCACGAGGCTGTTCTGATCCTGTTTGTAGGAAGCTTCAGAGAGATAGCCGTTATTCTGCATCTTCTTCTCCATGCTCGATGCAAAATTCTGGATCTCTGTCTGATGACGTTTCATCTGGCTCTCCATATTGGTCTGGAGACGCACGATTTCCTCATTGTAGTCTTTTGCAAGATTATACTTGCTCAGCACTGTGTCGATATCAACATAGCGATAATTGGGAAGATCCTTCTTGTCTGCCTTAGCTGATGATTTGTCGGTCTTGACGGTTTGCTTTTTCTCGTTCTTGCTGTCTGAATTGCTATTGTCGCAGGCAGTTGTGAAAAGACTTGAAGCGATGATTGCCGCGGCAATCGTTAAATGGATTTTTTTCATTATTATAAATGATGTTAATCTGTTTTATCATTATTGAACGGCGGGGAGGCTCAGCCGGTAGCCCGAACCCTCCTGAGGTTAGTTTTTTCGGCGAGGAGCATGATGACATCCGTGGGATTTGCTCTTTCGCGCATAAAACAAAAGCAAAAGTAATGATATTCCGAGAAATATCACTGATAAAAGCAAAGTTTTCACTTATTTTAATACTTTTAATAGGATTTATCCTTATCTAAACCCTGTTTTGAGTGCAAATTTACAAATAAAATCGATAAAAGAGCCTATTTGTTGGAATATTTTGTTAACTTTGGAGACACGACTCATTTTCCGACCATGCGCGGCTAAACCGTAAAGGTAGGAACAGCCTTGATTTTACCGAATAGTCAAGTGTAGGAATAACCTAAAATTTATCATATAATATGGAAGTAAAAGACCTTAAACCGGAGTTGATCTGGAAGTGTTTCGACGAAGTGACAAAAGTTCCCCGTCCCTCCTGCCATGAGGAGCAAATAAGGGATTTCCTCGTGAAATTCGCCAACGACAATAACATCCCCGTAAAAACCGATAAGGTTGGAAACGTGGTGATGTATAAGGCCGCCACTCCGGGCCATGAAAATGCACCAACTGTTATTCTTCAGGCTCACATGGATATGGTGGCCGAGAAAAACAGTGACGTGAATCACGATTTCATGAAAGATCCCATCGATACTTACATTGATGGTGACTGGGTAAAAGCACGTGGCACTACTCTGGGAGCCGACAACGGAATCGGAATTGCTGCTGCAATGGCGGTTATGATTGATAAGACTTTGGTTCATGGTCCGGTTGAGGCTTTGTTCACCGTGAATGAGGAGATTGGGCTTGAGGGTGCCCAGAATCTCGGTAAGGACATGATAACAGGTTCGATGCTCCTTAATCTCGATTCAGAAGATGATGGCGAGATTTTCGTTGGGTGTGCCGGCGGAATCGACACGACTGCAGAATTTCACTACAACCGCAGCTTCACTCCCGAGAATTTCAAATATATGCGCGTATCTGTGAGCGGTCTCCTCGGCGGACATAGCGGTGGCGACATCCATCTTGGACGCGCCAATGCCAACAAGGTGATAGCTCGATTCGTATGGGAATGTTCACAGCGCTGGGATTGCTGCCTCTGTTCAATAGAGGGGGGCAACCTTCGTAATGCCATACCGCGTGAGGCTAATGCCGTGTTCGGAATCCATGCCGATCAGCATGAGGAGATGATGCGCAGGATACACTCTTATATGAATGAAATCAAGAAGGAATATGAGGGAGTTGAACCTGCAATGAAGCTTGACATAGAGGAGATAGAGCGTCCGGAATATTGTATGGATTCCGAAACTTCTCTTGCAATCGTGAGAGCCGTGTATTCCGCACCTCACGGTGTAATCTCCATGAGCCGCGATATTGAAGGCCTTGTAGAGACATCAACCAACCTTGCATCAGTGAAGATGCCTGAAGAGGGGAAGGTGATTGTCACCACTTCTCAGCGTTCATCGGTTGAAAGCCGCAAGGAGGATATCGCCGGCCAGGTGGAGGCTCATTTCCAGCTTGCCGGAGCAAAGGTGACACACAGCGACGGCTATCCCGGATGGGCGCCTAATATGAAATCGCCTATTATGAAGATATCTGCCGAGGCATACGAAGAACTTTTCGGCGTGAAACCCGCCATCAAGGCTATCCATGCAGGTCTTGAGTGCGGTCTGTTCCTTGCCAAATATCCTAATCTGGATATGGTTAGCTTCGGCCCGACAATGACAGGTGTGCATTCTCCCGATGAACAGCTTCTGATTCCTACGGTTGATAAATTCTGGAAGCATCTTTGCAAGGTGCTTGAAAAAGTGGCTGCCTTATGAAAGGCGCGATAGCATCGTTCCTCTTGGGGATATCCTTGATTGCCGGTTCCGGAGTTGCTTACGGCGAGGGCTGCTTATCATGCAATGATTCCGATGAACCTGCCTCATCTTGCAGCGCTAAGGATAAGGTTAAGGCAGAGCCTGAGTCTGTGCGAGCCAAGCAGACCACGGAGATGGTAAAGACTGTTCTTGATTCGCTCCCTGCGGCAGATGCCAAGACAAGATACACCACGCTCACCGAAACAGATTTCAAGCGCGTAGCCAACCGGCTTGGTGTGGAGGTGGCGGCGATTAAGGCAGTGGTGGTCATTGAAGCCGGAGAGAAGATGGAAGGCTTCTGGGCGCCCGGTGTTCCGGTGGTTAACTTTGACAACAGCATGTATAGCCGGTTCCGAAACAAGGTGAAATCGCCGAAAGGGAACCCTTCGGAAAAAGTGCCTTCCGGTTTGTCGGGCTATGCGTTGAAAGAGTGGACCCAGCTTGTGAACGCCAGGAAGTCGAATGTGGATGGCGCCAATATGGGCACATTCTGGGGAATGTTTCAGATTGGAGGCTTCAACTACAAGCAATGCGGCTGCGAATCGGTAGCTGAAATGGTGAAGTTGATGTCATATTCAGAGCTTGAACAGCTGGAGCTTTTTGCCACTTTCATCATCAACTCCGGAATGGTTGATGACCTGAAGAAAAAGAATTGGGCCGCTTTTGCAAAAAAATATAATGGCCCGAGCTATGCTAAGAGAGGTTATCACACCAAGATGGCCAATGCTTATGCCAGATTCAAAAAGAATAATAAGTAAAACCGCGCGAAGCATAGGCTTTGAAAGCCTATGCTTCGTATAAATTTTAATAATCATGAAAATCACAGATCTTAATCCCAAGTTGATTTGGGAATGTTTTGATGAGATAACAAAGGTGCCTCGTCCTACACATCATCTTGACCGTATGCGCGAGTTTTTGGTAGATTGGGCCGATCGGCATAATATCGCTGTTGCCACAGATGAAGTTGGAAATGTTGTTATGCGTAAGGCCGCCACTCCCGGTCATGAAAATGCTCCTACAATAATTCTTCAGGGACATCAGGATATGGTGGCTGAGAAATTGCCTATGTCAAATCATAACTTCCTCACCGACCCTATCGAGACAATTGTGGATGGGGAATGGGTGCGCGCAAACGGCACAACGCTTGGCGCGGACAACGGCATGGGATGCGCGGCGGCCATGGCGGTTCTTCTTGATGATTCTCTTGTTCACGGCCCGATTGAGTGCCTATATACCGTTGATGAGGAACAGGGACTTATTGGCGCAAACGGCCTACAGCCCGGTTTTGTTACAGGGGAGATACTTCTTAACCTTGATTCGGAGGAGGTGGGTCAGCTGGTTATCGGATGTGCCGGTGGAAAAGTTACTGTGGCCACTATCCCTTATAACCGAGTTTCCGCTCCCGAAGGACTGATATATTATAGAATTTCCTTGGGAGGCCTCAAAGGGGGGCATTCCGGTATGGAAATCGGCCTTGGCCGTGCAAATGCCAATCAGCAGCTTGCCCGCTTCTTATGCACATTAGCTGAACAGGCTGCCTTTGAGGTTGCTGAAATCGATGGTGGAGGCCTTGCCAACGCCATACCTCGCGATGCTCATGCAGTGATCGGACTTTCTGCCCGGGATGTTGAGAAGCTTCAGAAACTTGCCGATGAATTTAACCAAACCATCCACGCTGAATATGCAGGCATTGAAGAGGATAATTTCCATTTCAATGTTGAGCAGGCAGATGTTCGCGAGGAGGTGATAGATATGCGCACCGCTCATAATTTAATCAAGGCTGTTTATGCGTGCCCGAATGGTGTTCAGGGAATGTCGCATGCAATAGAGGGCTTGATAGAGACATCCTGTAACCTTGCATCTGTTAAGATGACAGAAGGCGATAAGATAGAGGTTACGGTTCATCAGCGTTCGTCGGTCGATTCCCGTCGCGATGAGATTGCCGACCGTGTTAAAGCGCTGTTCTCCCTAATCGGCGCAACCGTAGCATTTGATGATGCATACGTTGGCTGGGCTCCTAATCCGAACTCAAAGGTGCTGAAGGTGGCTGAAGAGAGCTATCGAGACATCTTCCATGCCGAACCGAAAGTGGAGGCTCTTCATGCGGGACTCGAATGCGGACTCTTCCTCGAGAAGATGCCGGCTCTCGACATGGTAAGCTTTGGACCGACATTGAAAGATATCCATTCTCCCGGCGAGAAGGCTAATATCAAGTCGGTTGAGGATTTCTGGAAGCTCCTGACTGAGATTCTGCGAAGATTAGCTTAAGAGTCGCCTTGAAATGTTGGCGCAAGTGAGGCCTTGAAAAATAGTAAATAGCAGTTTAATTGATAGGTTCGTCATTTTGATGGCGAACCTTTTTTATTTGAGAGTGTTAAAAATAATAAAAACAAGAAGTAATTTGTCATGCTCGAATATATATCAGTAGGAGTCTTCATTGATGGAGGCTATTATGCAAAAGTGAATCGTGCGCTTAAGGCACAGGAACGCTCGATAATACGTGTAAGATCGCTGTTCGATTATATATGTGCCCGACTTTCTATGGAGGAGGGTGTGCATATTTCCGATTGTCAGATCACAGAGGCACATTATTTTAGAGGGAGGTTTCGGGTTAAAGAGGCCTACGATAAACATCTTTTGTATAATGAGCGAAAATTTGAAGACACATTGATAGAGAACGATGTGATATTTCATTACAAGCATTTGCGTGAGGTGGAGCGTGACGGGCAGACAGAAGTGGTCGAAAAAGGTGTGGATGTATGGTTCGCGCTTGAAGCCTATGAACTTGCCACTTTCCGCAAGTTCGATTATGTGGTCCTGATAACGGGTGATGCTGATCATGAAATGCTGGTGAGGAAATTGAAGGCATTGAAGATCAAGACAGTCCTTTTGACTTGGAATCTGACCGATGTGGATGCCACTTCCCCCTTGCTTCGCGAAGAGGCTGGCCATCATTGGGAACTTTCAGAAATAATTGAGGACTCGCCCCATTTGAAACGCCAGCTTCTCTATAAACTCAGGGAGCCGGCCGTGACTCCATTAGGCGACGAATTCTAACGTGATAAGCTGAGTCTTAAATAGGTATAGGTCCAGATATAAGAAAAATATTTAAAATAGACGAATAGTACGTAAAGGAAAAAAATAAACTTTAAACGAAATATTATGAAAAAATTAATGACATTTATGATGATGGCCGTTATGTGCCTCATCATGGCATCTTGTGGAAGCAAGAATGATCCCAAAGCAGTGGCAGATAAGATTGCCGCAGGTGAACCCCTTACAGAGGCAGATTACTCCGCAATGATTGACTATTGCGCTGACTATGCACAAAAAGCACAGCCATATTTCAATATTTTGAACAGTGGTGTTGACACCACGTCAAAGGAATATGCCGATGCAACTAACGAACTTGCCACCATGGCAACGGATGCAGTATATCTGGACGCTTTTAGAAACGCACTCTTTTCCGCTAATGCTCAACAGCTTGGAGAAAAGAACGTGAAAAAGATGGAGGAATTTTCAAGTCTTGAAGCTTTCCCGATTAGTGACATTTCAAACACAGGCATGATGAATCCGAATGTAGTCGGTGACATTGAAGAAATGCCTGCCTCCGATACATCCAATGTGATTGCCACTGGAGATGGCGAAGTGGTTTTGAACTAAAGATTAACTAAAGATAAACTCTGCAGTTGTCTGTGAATCCGGATTCTCGTGGTTGCGAGGATCCGGATTTCTTTCTTGCTCCTGCTAAAGGCATTCTCCTGAAAATTGAATAAAAAGGCTAAAAAATGCTGTAAATAAGGTAGTATATGGGCAAAATGTGTATTATTTCATACGAAAAATTGGAATATTAGAATATAAGAGGTAATTTTGCGTTATCAAATATACTCCTGTCTGCATTTTGCTCGACCGGAGGCTAACGAACCGCTATTACAAACATTCATTTCAACAATTATGTGTGGAATTGTAGGATACATCGGAAACGGTAATGTATATGATATATTGATAAAAGGCCTTCATAGACTTGAATATCGAGGATACGATAGTGCCGGAATTGCCCTTGTTGGCACAGATGGTAACCTTAAAGTTTACAAAGCCAAGGGTAAAGTGAGCAATCTTGAGGATTACTGCAAGGATAAGTCGCTTGATGCAAGCGTAGGCATTGCTCATACCCGCTGGGCCACCCATGGAGAGCCATCCGATTGTAACGCCCATCCGCATTACAGTGAAGACGGCAATCTCGCCCTTGTGCATAACGGCACAATAGAGAATTATAAGGTGTTGAAGGATGCCTTGATTCAGCATGGCTGCAAATTTCATTCAGAGACGGATACCGAAGTCCTGGTGCAGCTTATCGAATATATAAAGGTAAAGAACAATTGCTCTCTTGTCGATGCCGTGCGGGAGGCATTGAATCAAGTGGTGGGAGCATACGCAATCGCCGTCATAGAAAAAGATCATCCCGACACCATAGTGGCTGCTCGGCAGAGCTCTCCGCTCGTGATTGGAATAGGTGACGATGAGACATTCCTTGCATCCGATGCAACTCCTTTTGTGGAATACACCAAGGATGTGGTCTATCTCAAAGATGAGGAGATTGCAGTGATAAAGAAGGGTGAACCCTTGAGAATACTCAATCTTGATAATCGTGAGAGCAAAATCGACGTAAAGACCCTTGAACTCTCAATATCTCAGCTTGAGAAAGGGGGATATCCTCATTTCATGTTGAAGGAGATCTTTGAACAGCCTATAACATTGCGCGACTGCATCCGCGGCCGAATCATAGATGGAGGCGCTAAGATCAATGTCAATGGAATCAATGATAATAAAGAGACTTTCCTGAATGCGAAACGCATTGTCATAGTGGCATGCGGCACATCCTGGCATGCCGCTTTATTAGGCAAATATCTTATCCAGGATATGTGCCGGATTCCTGTGGAAGTGGAGTATGCCAGCGAATTCCGTTACTCCAACCCGGTGCTTGATGATAGAGATGTAGTTATCGCCATTTCCCAGAGTGGTGAAACGGCCGATACGCTTGCCGCTGCCAAGATTGCCAAAAGTATGGGTGCTTTTGTGTTTGGAATCTCCAACTCTGTGGGGTCATCCATACCGCGCGAAACCGACAGCGGAACATATATCCATGTAGGTCCTGAAATAGGTGTGGCTTCCACAAAAGCGTTTACCGGCCAGGTGATGGTGCTCACCCTTCTTGCCCTTGGCATAGCTCAGCTCAAAGGGACTATGCCGCAAGAAAAAATTGCGGAAATAGGGGAGGAGGTTCTGAGAATCCCGGAATATGTAGAGAAGGTTTTAAAGCTCAATGACGAGATAGAGCATCTGTCGCTCATATATACTTACGCAAGAAACTTCCTCTATCTCGGACGAGGATACAGCTATCCCGTGGCTCTTGAAGGAGCCCTCAAGCTCAAGGAGATATCCTACATTCATGCTGAAGGCTATCCTGCCGCTGAGATGAAACATGGGCCTATCGCGTTGATAGATGCCGAGATGCCATCAGTTATCATCGCACCTAATGACCATCTATATGAGAAGATTGTAAGCAATGTGCAGCAGGTAAAGGCCCGTGGAGGGAGCATCATCGCAATTGTTACGGAGGGTGACACCGAGATAAAGAATATCGCGGATCATGTGCTTGAGGTTCCTGCAATGCCTGAATGCCTCACACCCATTATAACCTCGATTCCTCTGCAGCTTCTTTCCTATTATATAGCCATCAATAAGGGTAAGAATGTAGATATGCCACGAAACTTGGCGAAGTCAGTGACTGTGGAATAATCCATAATATACGGATTATCAAGTTCTTCAGACCGCATGGTAGAAATTGCAGAAATTTTTTTACAATTTTTTTGCTCAAAAATTTTGTGGTAAAGGAAATTTGTTATAACTTTGCACTCGGATTCGGTTAAACACTGGTTCTTCGGAAAGCAAACGGTTAACCGGATTGAGCAAGCCTCTTTAGCTCAGTTGGCCAGAGCACGTGATTTGTAATCTCGGGGTCGTTGGTTCGAATCCGACAAGAGGCTCAAAGAAAGGGCGAATACCAGAGTGGCCAAATGGGGCAGACTGTAAATCTGCTGGCTTATGCCTTCGGTGGTTCGAATCCATCTTCGCCCACATCCAAATAATGGAGCGATGCGGAAGTAGCTCAGTTGGTAGAGCATTAGCCTTCCAAGCTAAGGGTCGCGAG